>JAUXGC010000038.1 GCA_030622375.1 Sulfurovum sp. | reverse complement strand
TCCAACCAAAAATAACCTTGCATCTTTTGCCAAAGAGTACCAAGTTGGACTCATCTATATTGTGCGTCGTAATTCCGCCATACTTTTAGATCCTATTTCTGGGCAGGTTGTTGGGAAAAAGACTCTAAGTAATCTCCCTTTAGATGGACAATACCCCTTTTTTATGCACTTTGACAGTATACAAACAGGATGGTTTTCTGGAAGCGAGAAAGGAAACTATTATCAAATGATGGAGTCTATCTAGTGTTAGATTTAAAACACATACAGTCATTTGAGGGGCTTGTAGGCAAAGAGAATGTTTATTCAGACAAGGCCCACCTTATCGCCTACTCTTACGATGCTACACGCACACGGTTTGAACCAGATGCTGTAGTTTTTCCTAGAGACGAAGAGGATGTAAGTCGTATTTTGGTCTATTGCAACCATCATCGTATTGTCATAACCCCAAGAGGAGCAGGTTCTGGGTTTACGGGCGGTGCACTTCCTGTTAGTGGTGGTATTATACTTGCTATGGAAAAACATATGAATAAAATCCTTGAAATTGATATGGAAAATATGGTTGCCGCAGTGCAACCAGGAGTCATCAATATGGATTTACAAAAAGCTGCAGAAAAAGTTGGTCTTTTTTATCCGCCTGACCCAGCCAGCGAAGAGTACTCGACACTAGGGGGTAATGTTAGTGAAAATGCAGGTGGTATGCGTGCTGCCAAGTATGGCATCACTAAAGACTATGTTATGGCATTGCGAGCTGTACGCCCAAATGGAGATATCATTCGAGCAGGTAAAAGAACCATTAAAGATGTTGCAGGGTATAACGTAGCAGGTATTCTCATAGCTTCTGAGGGTACACTTGCAGTCATTACTGAAATTATTTTAAAACTCATCCCGAAACCAAAATTTACTAAAGCATATATGGGTATTTTTCTTTCTGTAGACGATGCCATGAATGCCGTATTTAAATCTCTTGCAGTAGGTGCAAATCCTGTTGCTATGGAGTTTATGGATGATTTGGTTGTACAGGCACTTAAAGAGAAGCTTGGCATAGAACTACCCGAAGATGCGGGAGCACTACTCATAGGTGATGTAGATGGAAATGTAAAAGAAGAAGTAGAGTTCCAACTTGAAATTTTAGAAAAATCTTTTAAAGAAAATGGTGTTCAAAATTTTGTTATAGCTCATAATGCAGAGGAGAGAGAGAAACTCTGGTATGCAAGACGTAATGCCTCTCCGTCTATTACTATTTTTGGAAGTAAAAAACTAAATGAAGATATTTCTGTACCAAGAAGTATGCTACCCGAAGCTCTGAAGCGTATTTATGGAATAGGGGCTAAGTATGGATTTAAAGTACCCTGTTTCGGACATGCCGGAGATGGTAACATTCATGTGAATGTTATGGTAGATGGTTCAGATAAAAAACAGTTGGAAGATGGACATAAAGCTATAGAAGAGATATTTCAACTTGTAGTTGATATGGGTGGAACGCTTAGCGGAGAACATGGCATAGGGACGAGTAAAGCACCATTTATGCATATTGCATTTAGTGATGCAGAACTAAATCTTTTTAAAAGTATCAAGCTAGCATTTGATCCTAATAACATCTTAAATCCTGGAAAAATGGGGTTAGAAAATCTATAAGAGAGTTGGGTAATATATGAAAAAAAATGTTCCCTTAAAAGTCATTCTTAAAAACTATTATCTTTTTATTCGTGATTTTTTTAAAGATCTTTTTGATGATAAACTGGGGCATTATGCTTCTAGTTTAAGCTGGAGTACTCTTTTTTCCATCATACCTCTACTTGTGATACTACTCTCTTTGTTCACCACCTTGCCTATTTTTGATACTGTTTATATTAAAATAGAAACACTTATTTTTTCCAATCTTATGCCCACAGACTCTAAAGAAGTCATGAATTATATCAATACTTTTATTGCAAATGCAGACAAATTAGGAGTGATGGGTGGAATCTATGTTACTTTTGCAGTGATTATGTTTTTTAAAAATTATGACTATATTGTTAATGATATTTTTGATATACCTACAAGAACTATTTGGAGTGCAGTAAAGACTTACTTACTACTTCTTTTAATCATACCAGCTATGATGGGAGGGTCATTTTACTTCTCCTCTTTGATTCAAAATTATTTAAATCAAAATAGCGTTACAAGTGTTATACATATATATGCATTTTTGCCCTATTTTATAGTCTGGATGATGTTCTATATAGCTTACCAACTCTCTGCAAATACTCGTATTGATGTACAAGCAGCTTTAGTAAGCTCTTTTATAGCTTCACTCATTTGGTATTTATCTAAAAGTGCTTTTGTTTTCTATGTTGTACATAACAAAACCTATGCAAGTATTTATGGAAGTATTAGCACTCTGCTCTTTTTCTTTCTATGGATCTATATATCTTGGGCTATTTTTATCCATGGATTAAAATTTTGTGATTTACTAAATAGAGATGAAGAGATAGACCATATCTAAATTTTCACTGCATTTGTTACGTGTAAGAGTGCCCACATTATAAAAAGATATAAGCTCCATATGCTAAAGCCAGTCCTATTGTAGTAAAAAACAGTTTTCTGCTCCAAATAGACCCAATAGATAATAGCGTATATCCAACCATAGCCCATAGGGGAAATATCATATCTTTACTCTGTGTAGGTAGATTAAATAGACTCAGCAGGATGTTGTCTAATGCTCCACCAAATCCTATAATATGCAGTATCATTACCAGAGGATAAAAAGGTATAAATAGAAGTGACAGTATAGGTGATAGAAGTTGATATCCACTTGTTACTCCAAAAATAGTGTGCACCACAGGAAGCATTAAAATAAATATACCAACTGGAATAATGAACAAGGCAATAGTCCACTTAGAGAGTACTTTTGTGTATTGCAGAAGTAAAAATATATAGAATACTCCTGCTATGGAAAGCCAAAAACCTAAAGAGACCAATAGGGGTGGAAAAAGTGCTACAAGCAGTGCCAGTATAGTTGCCAAAAACATAAAACTAAGAAGCTCTATCCCCAATAAAAGCATTACCCAGCCTACCAATACCATAGCATAAGAGCGTAACAGAGATGGTGGGAAATCTACAAACCATAAGTAAATACCCAAAAGTATAATAACCACTAAACCAACATCAAAAAGTGCATATCTGTACGGGAAAATTCGTTGTTGCAGAGGTTTATAAATCAACAATAATAATCCATACAGTAATCCCCACAATATCCCCAAATGAAATCCACTTAATGCTACCAAATGGCTTACCCCAAGCATACTTATTTTTTCTCGTAAACCTTTTTCTATAGGTGTAGCAAAAAAGATTGCACTGTAGAATGACTGTAATGATATATTTTTATGCTGTTGTACTACTTTTTCTAGTAAAGTGTCTTTAAAAGTAAACTGTAGTGCATCTATATTTTTAATACGACTTTTTATATAAAAATGACCCAAGTAGTCCTTAAGCAGAATATTTTTATTTGGAAATATTTGTAAACGTAATTTTTTATTTTTAAAGTTATAGTTTTTATAGCTAGTTGTATAAAAAGTAAACCCATCATCACTTCTTAACTTAAGCACTTGATATTTTTTCTCTCCTTTAGACTTCTCATAACTACTTAGAACTGTGGCATAAGTATAATAAAAAGGTTTAGAGATAAAATTTTGATAAGATTGATACTCAATAAAGAGTCTTATAGATACAATAACCAATAAAAACAGTATAGTCCATAAAAAACTTTTTGGACTAGTAAATAGTTTTGGTTTTTCCAATTTTAATGTTTACCATATATTATATTTGAGGCATATCTATATTGATGTTTGTTTCTTTCATGGGTATATCAGCATCTTCATACACTGTTTCAAATGCTGGTGAAATAGAAGCATCTACAAATCGTGTAAATCTTTTGTGGAAAATCAAATCTACCGTTCCTGTAGGTCCATTTCTCTGTTTCCCAATAATAATCTCTGTCTCTTCTTCAGATTTGTTTTTAAAACTAGAAGTATATTCTGTACCGTTAGCTTTGGCTTTCATCTCCTTCTCTTTCTCTTGTGCTTCACGATAGACATCATCACGATAGACAAAAAGAATAATGTCTGCATCTTGTTCTATGGCTCCGGATTCTCTTAAGTCTGAAAGCATTGGACGCTTATTGTCTCTACTCTCTACTCCACGATTAAGTTGGGAGAGTGCAACAATAGGCATTTGTAACTCTCTAGCTAACTGTTTTAAACCCCTTGATATTTCAGATACCTCTTGCTGTCTTCCCTCTTTGCCATCTCCACTCATAAGTTGCAAATAGTCAATAATAGCCATAGAAATTTCAGGATGTTGAGTTTTGAGTTTTCGCAGTTTACTTCTTATATGATGGATAGTGGCGTACCCTCCATCATCTACAAAAAGTTTTCTTTGAGATAGTTCTGAAGTTGCTGCAGAGAGTTGACTCCACTGCCCATCCATAAGGTCACCTACTCTTAATTTTTGAAGAGGTATAGATGTTTTAATTGAAAGTAGTCTAAGCATCAACTGTTCTGCTGGCATTTCCAAAGAGAAAAAAGCTACACCTTCATTACGCTCTATGGCTTTGAGTGCCATATTGAGCACTAAAGCAGTTTTACCCATAGAAGGACGAGCAGCAATAATAACTAAATCACCTTTACCAAAACCAGAAGTTTTATCGTTAAGGTTTTCAAACCCCGTATCGACACCTATAAGCTTAGAGTTGCCCATAGCTTTAAGACGATTTATCTCATCCATCATCGCCATAGTTATCTCTTTGGAGTTTCTAAAGTCTTCATTTGTATTGTTTTGTGTAATCTCATAAAGCTTTTTCTCTACAAGATTCATCACCTCTTCTGCAGGCAAATCATCTTCAATAACAAATTTTTTAATTTCAGTTGCAAGAGTAGCTAACAATCTTTTACTTGATTTTGCTTTAATTTCAGTCAAATACGCCGCTGTATTTGAAATGGGATTTGCCGAGAGTAAATCAAGCATTGCTACTTCATCAAATTTACCCATAGATGTAAGTCTAGAGCGCAAAAACTCTTCATCTATGGGCTTCTCTTCACGACTCAACTCTTCCATAGCAGTAAAAATATGTTGATGAAAAGGGAGATAAAAATCATGGGCCATAAGTTTTGATGCTATCTCTTCATAGATTTCAGGATCAAAAATAATGGCTGAAAGTACTGCTCTTTCACTGTTTATATTGTACGTATTCTCCACTATCCATGCTCCTTTGCAAACTTTTCAACCTCTAAGACAAATCTATCTACTAACTCATTTTCTGAAAGTCTTGCTACTACATCGCCTTTAACCATTACCAATCCAGAACCTTTTCCGTAAGCTATGGCTACATCTGCATGTTTAGCTTCACCTATGGCATTTACCACACAACCCATTACAGATACATCCATAGGTGTTTTGATGTGTGCAGTACGCTCCTCTATTTGGGCAACCGCCGTAACCAAGTCTGCCTCTATACGTCCACAAGTAGGACAAGATATGATATTGATGCCCTCTTTGAGTCTGCCACTATCTTTGAGTATGGCTTTGGCTACTTTTATCTCTTCTTCTAGTGCACCGGTAATGGAAACACGCATGGTGTCACCTATGCCATCTAGCAAGAGTGTTCCTAAACCTATGGCAGATTTTATGGTTGCATGAAAAATAGTTCCTGCTTCTGTTACGCCCAAATGAAATGGATACTCATTTTTAGGACGCAATATCCTGTAAGCATCTACTGTTCTGTCAACATCTGATGCTTTAAGCGATACCTTAATATCTGTAAAACCTAAATCTTCTAAAAACTTAATATTGTACTCTGCCGAAGCCACCATACCTTGGGCTGTTGGACCATACTTTTGGTCAAACTCTTTTTCAAGTGAGCCAGAGTTAACCCCAATTCGTATAGGTAAAGAGCGTTCTTGGCACGCTTTCACTATCTCTTTTATGCGTGATTTTTCACCAATATTCCCAGGGTTAAAGCGAATACAATCCACCCATTTGGCAGCTTCTAGTGCCAACTTATAATTAAAATGAATATCTGCAATAAGAGGCAAGGATATTTGCTCTTTTATAGCTTTAAGTGCCAATGCATCTTCCATGTTCGGCACAGCCACACGCACCATATCGGCTCCTGCAAAATGCAGACGCTTTATCTGTTCTACGGTTTCAGCTATATTGTGTGTTTCGCTGTAAGTCATCGACTGTACGGATATGGGTGCATCGCCACCTACTGCAACATTGCCAACATAAATTTTTTTTGTTTTAACTCTTGGTTTCAAAATATACCTTGTTTTTGTAGGGCGTTGTGTCCCCACAACACCCTACAGTTTTCTTATTCTATCTAAAAATTCTTCACATCATTAAAACTACGAAAATTCAACTGGATCCATATCTATCTCTATTTCACGACAATCCACAGAGTGCAAAGCCTTCAATAGTGGTACCCTATTCTTCGCCCTCAGCAAAATATTAAACCTAAACTTGTTGGCTATTCTCTCAACAGGTGCCTTGCCATGTCCTACAATTTCGATATCTTTAAAAGTTTTTAGCTTTGTTACAGTGTCTAGCGTAATTTTACTAGCGCTACTCTCATTTTTGTGAGCTATAAGTATGCGTGCTAAAGAGACAAAAGGTGGATAGTCTGCCATCTCCAAAAAAACTAACTCATCTTTAATAAATAGCTCATAGTCTAAAAGGTAGTTTTTAAAAAATTCTGCATCTCCTGTTTGTACGATAACCTTTGCTTCTTTAGCTCTGCCACTCCGCCCTGCGATTTGAAAGAACAAGCTTATGGCCCTCTCTCTTGCCCGATAATCTCCCAAACCTAAAATATAGTCAAGACCCATAATAATTGCAAGGGTAATACCAGAGTAGTCATGACCCTTGCTAAGCATCTGTGTCCCCAGTAGCAAGTGACTCTCTCCACTCCCAAATCGTTCTAGGGCCTCTTTAAGCTTCTTTGGTGTGGTGATACTATCTCTATCGAACTGTTCTACCTTTATCCCATCTATAGCATTACCAATAATCTCTATAGCTTCTTGTGTGCCTATGCGCTCACTTTTCAAAGGAGCATGACCACAATATGTGCATGTATCTTGTATGGCTTGGGTAAAATTACAATAGTGACACTTTAAATGTTTACGATTTCTATGTAGAGCCATTCCAACTGAACAGTAGGGGCAGAGATGTGTTTTACCACAACTTTGACAATAGAGGTATTTAAAGTTAGCTCGTGTAGGCAAAAATAGGAGCGATTGATCAGCATTTTTATAGTTTGTATGTAAACTATTTAAAATATTTGTGTCGATAGTATTGCCAGATATAAACTTGTACCTTTTCTTTGCTTCTATATATGCTTTTTCTAATTTAACTACATCATATTTATGGTAAGAAGTGACGCTGGGTGTTGCAGAAGCCAATACTACTTTAGCTCCCAGTTTTTGCCCCATAAACACTGCTATGTCACGGGCATGGTATCGTGGACGAGTCATTGCTTTATAGCTGTCATCATGCTCTTCATCTACTATAATCAGTCCCAAATTTGAGAGTGGAACAAACAGAGCAGACCTAGCACCTGCAATAATATGTATAGTGCCTTCCTGAATACCTTGCAGTATAGAAGCTTTTCTCTTTTTGGTTATCTTGGAGTGCCACATAGCAACAGACTCTCCAAAATAGACTTTAAGCCGTTTTTCCATTTGAGGAGTAAGAGATATTTCTGGCATAAGAAAAATAGATGTTTTACCATCTCCCAACATTTTAACCATCAAAGAGATAAATATTTCAGTCTTACCAGAGCCTGTCACTCCAAAAAGTAAAACCCTCTCTTTTTTTAGTATTTGATTGTAGGCTACTTGCTGAGAAGCAGTCAAAGAAGGAGGGAGTACTGTGTTGCGGGTCATTGGTTGATTTTTAGAAGAAAAATAAAGCTGTGACCCCTCATCTGAGTTATTGCAACAAGGGAGTGTTTCCGTTTTTATAAAATATGGTATAAAAAGAGAAACTGCTTCCCCAAAAGAGGAAAAATAGTATTCAGATATAAATTTAGCTATCTCTATTTGTGTAGCACTGTAGTATCTGTCTGACAGAGATTGTATCTCCACTGTTTTAAAGTTTGGTTTTTCAACTTCTTCATAAACAATAGCTTCTTTAAATGTCGTTTTTAAAGGTACGGAGACGATTGAGCCTGTTTCTAATTTATTTGATGAACCATAAGTCAAGCTTGGGGCACTTGACTTAAGAATAAAAACCTTATAGTATTCCAAGTTATCTTGCTAGGGTTGTGCAGTTAGCAGTTGTTGGAAATTTACAATCAAATTTGTTATTAATCAATACAAAGGTTACGCTTCCTGCTGTGGGCATATTGTATCTATACTCGCTTATAGCACTGATTGCTGTTCCTGTCACTGTTTCTTCCCAACATCCTTTGGAGCTACTATTTTTACAGGATTGAAGAGGGTATTCCAATACTGTATTGCTATCATCACCATCAAATCCATCAAAAATAGGTTTATTTTCCCCATTTTCTTTGCTTAGTTTAAAAATATAACCAAATGTTCCACTGAGGATACGTTTTTGTCTCTCTATCGATATAGCACTTCTTATGGATGCTACGGTTGTTCTGGCTTTAACGATAACAGCATCATTTCTTGTGGCAGCCAACTTTGGTATCGCAACTCCTACTAATATTCCTATCACGGCTATTACAAAAACTAACTCTACCATCGTAAATGCTTTTTTTGAACTTGTTTGCATATTTAACTCCTTTAAATTAATCCTCTTTGATTATTATATAAAATTTTACTAATATAATTTTAGCATAATTTTAAAAATATTGAGTTAATAAAAAACTTAAAAAAGCATAAAATTTTTTTATTTAAGAAGTGAAAAAGTTGATTAAATATTTCCATTTTATCTCGTTCTTATCGTTCTTTATACGAATATATAAACCAAACCAAACTACACAAGTAAGCACATAAAGCAACAGTAGAATATTGGTTAAGATAAGAAAGAATGCAGCCAAAACTTATGTGAATATAAGTCATGATGATTATTGAAATAAATTATATCTATGAAAACCACTTAATACGTAGTTACAGTTTATCAAAACTAAATATTGTATTGGATTTTATGAGTTTGTGGATTTGCTGGGATGAGGGGAATTGCATAACCCTTAATTGACGAGTTTATATAGTATTTAAAATATAATACCTATCAAAAAACCTATTAAAAACTATTTGTAACTCTCTTTTCTATGTTTTACTTTATAGATTGTAATAGTGTTATCTATAATATCAAATAATACTCTATAGTTGCCTACCCTCATTCTGTAGGGTGGTTCAAAGTTTGTAAGTTTTTTGAGATTTGCTACTTGTGGGAATTTTTCTAACTCTTCTATTTTAGAGAGTATTTTAATGGCATCAGATTTATGTATTTTTGAGAGGTCTTTTATTGCTTTATCATCAATTGTGACAATCATTATAAACCTAGTTTAGATTTAGCTTCATTTATGGAGTATTTAGGATTGTTCTCATTCTTAATAAGTTGAATATCTATAAAATCTTGACTATCTTTTTCTATAGGTTCTATATCTAAACTATTATTTTGAAGTCTAATACCCTGTACTATATCTTTTTGCAGATTTTCCACAATAGTTAAAAATGTATCTAGTTTATCATCTGCTATATCTAACTGTATTGTTTGCATATCTACTCCTTATGAGAGATTAGTATAGCATAATTTAAACGGAGAAGCAGACGAAACTCTTATTTAAGTAGTGAGAAAGTTGATATTTTAAATGT
>JAUXGC010000074.1 GCA_030622375.1 Sulfurovum sp. | reverse complement strand
TTTCTTTACCTACTAGTGGAGCAAAACGTTCAAACCATACCAAAAATGGAACAATCTTATAAAGATGCCCTGTAATAAATGAGCTTATAAAACCTAAAAGGATAAACCACACAGAGGCATGAGGCATACTCTCAATATCTGTGATAAAATAGAGCAATCCTAATATAATTGAAAATATCAAGGAAGCAAAAGCAAAGATCATCGACTTTGCCCAGACATCCAACTCTTTTCGTACAGTCAGTTTTGCGATGATATAAATCTGCCACATATAGAAAAATATACCTACAGTATTGATCGCATACCCTATCATCATCAACCATTCCTGCCCAATAAGTGCTCCTATAAAAACAATACCTACGCCTGTGATGACCAATTTGAATGCTCTATTGATAGAGGTTTCATCAAAACCGTGTGCAAGTGAGAACATCGGTATAAGAATCAAAGATAATCCTATGATGGTCAATATTACATACCCTGCAAGCACTGCATATACATGGGCTTTAAGCATCAATGATACATCTATTGCCAAATCACCGCTTAAGCCTAAAGCAATAGCGAAACCAGTGAGAATACCAAGCAATAAATATCCATTACTCCATGCAACTGTATTTACAGTAAGTGTTCTAACTTTTGTCTTTTTAAGGGTAGCAATGTTTTCAAATGCAAAGACGAGCATGGCGACAAGTACTAGCAAGCCTCCGTAAGGAAGAAGTGTCGGCATGAGCCAAAAACCTACAACCATCATAGCTGTACCTATGCCCAATAGAGGTAAGATGACATAATAGACATCTACGACAACATGTCCCACTTCAAGTACTACAGGTACAAGCTGTGCCATAGCTCCAAAAATAACCATCATAACAAAGCCAAGCAAAAAGAGGTGTACCCATCCTGCTACATCCATCTGCTGATAGCTAAAAGTAGGCTCAAAGAAGAGGAGTGATAGCATTGAGAGCATATAGAAAATTACCCCATATTTAAAAAATGGGGCAATGAGTTTAAGAGGTGGTGCAAAATCTTTAGAGATAGGGGTCATTAGGCATTAACCGTCACAATGATTTGCATTAAGATTTGATTTTTCACTCTCTCCTGATTTATAAGAAAAAATAAGTTTTACACGTCCATCATCAAGATTTTGCTCATCAATATCATAATTTTCAGCAATCTTAGCAATCAACCCACCAGGGCTTTTATGATTAATCATCACTACTTTTTTGTTTGGTGCATCCAATAGCTTTAATCCTGCCATTGCATTTACCATCGGGTCTGGTGGTCCACACTTAGAAGTATCAAATTCAAAAATTTGATCTTCTCCTAATATATAAGTGAAAAATGGAACATTTGCTCCCTCTACTTCTATCTCTTTTTTATTTAATTCAGACATAACATCTCCTATTTAATTTTTTTCATTGTAATGACTTATATTTAAGATAACCTTGATTTATATCAAGATTATGTCAAATATTGTCAAAATCATTTAAAATATTTTTTAAAATACTCTTCCACGAGAGTATCAAAATACTTCATGCGCTCTTTTCCTTTAGGCATCTCTGCGCGTAAAGACTTCATCTTTTGCAAAAACTCACCTACAGAGTCTGGAATAATCTTCTCAAAATGACGACGTATCTGCTTTGCAAATGCAGGAGAAGTGCCTCCTGTAGAAAAAGCAATCGTTAAATCTCCCTTCTGCACATAAGAGGGGAAAATAAAATCACAATAGTCTGTATTATCTACACTGTTGACCAAAATCCTGCTTCCTCTTGACTCTTCATAGATGGATTTGTGCAGTTCTACAGTATCCGTTGCAACAATAACGATATCAAAACCTTGTATGTCTCCTACCTCATAAGCTCTTTGATGCAGGGTTAATGCATTTTCATCTATGAGATTTTTTGCTTCCTCTTCTACTCTAAGTGCTATCACAGTGATCTGTGTAGTAAAATCTACAAGCTTCTCAAGTTTCTCTGTAGCGATGTACCCTCCACCTACTACCAATACTTTTAAATTTTGCATATCCATATAGATGGGGAAGAAAGACATATGTACCCTTTTGTTAATTGTAATTCATAATTTAACAAAAGTTTATCATAATTGTTTTGATGTTTATCAATTTTAAGTAGACTACAATTAAATATAATTATAAATAATAAATTATGGAGCAATATCTTAATGGAAAATGAACTACTATTTGAAATGCAAAATGCCTTCCCTATGACAGAAAGACCTTTTAAGGCTGTAGCAGAAAAATTAAACTCTACAGAAGAAGAGGTACTCTCTCTCGTACAAAAATTAAAAGATGATAAAATCATCAGACAAACTTCTGCTATTTTTGACACTAAAAGGTTAGGATATAAATCCTCTTTGGTTGCATTTAAAGTAGATGAAGACCAGATAGACGAAGCTGCTGAGATTATCAATGCCCATCCAGGGGTAAGTCACAACTACCTTAGAAACCATGACTATAACATTTGGTTTACTATGGCAGTTGCACCAGATTCTAAATTTGGGCTGGAAAAAACCATTGACATACTAAAAGAAAAAACGGGTGCAGAGGATGCTATCATCTTGCCTACACTTAAAATGTTTAAAATATCTGTAAAAATGGACACTACAGGCAAAAGAGCCAAAAAAGAGAAGGTTAAAAAACTGGCTCATAAAGAGATAAAACTTACACCTCAGCACATTGCTGTCATCAAAGAGTTACAAAAAGATATCGAAGTAACACAAGAGCCATTTAAAAAAGCTACTGAAAAACTGGGTCTCTCTTATGATGCATTTTTTCAAATTGCAAATGAGTTAAAAGAGAGTGGCGTAATGAGACGTTTTGCAACTATTTTAAACCACAGAAAAGCTGGTTTTGGTGCCAACGCTATGAGTGTTTGGGCGGTACCAGAAGATAAAGGGGAAGAGATAGGTAGAGAGATGGCAGAATTTTCAGCTGTAAGTCACTGCTATCTCAGACCAAGTTACCCTAACTGGCCCTACAACCTTTTTGCCATGGTACACGCTAAAACCCAAGAGGAGTGCGACGCCCTTATAGAAGAGATGGCACAAGAGAGTGGTTTGACAGAGTATGGAAAACTATACTCTACAGTAGAGTTTAAAAAACAGAGACTTGTATATTTTGATGATGCATTTAAAGAGTGGGAGAAGAGCGTTTAACTCTCTTTAAATCCAATTTGCTCTTTAAAGTGTGCAATACAATTAGTGCAATCTTTCATGGTATTAGTCTCAACAATATTACAAAGTGCCGCCTCATTTAATATTATTATTTCATGATTTTGAACACTAATAAGCTCCTCTTTTTTAAACTTTGTCAAAATACGAGAAAAAGTTTCTGGCGTAAGGTTGAGTATAGAAGCAATCTCGTTATTTTTCAATCTATGAAATATAGATAATTTTTGAATCATCAAATCAGCTACTTTAGCTTCTGAAGAGAGTACCGTCTCTTTATGCACTAAAGCAGAAAGTAGGCTTACTTTTCCTGTAAGTGATTTTATAACCTCTAATGAAAAATCAGGATTATTCAAATGTTTATAAACCATACTAAACGGGAGCAGCCCCATTGAACCATCTGTAACAAATTCACAACTTGCAGGAAAAGGCTGCCTCTCAAAACAAGCATACTCCCCTATGAGTGCAGGAGCAGCTAAACGATTAATTTGTATCTGTGTACCTTTGGGTGTAGTTTTATATAGTTTTATATTCCCATCTAGTAAAATGTGCAGATACTCACTTTCGTCACCTTCATAAAACACAATACTATTTTTAGTAAAATGTTTAATATGAGTTTGATTATACAGTTCTTTTAGATGAGACTGGCTCAATGTAGTAAGCATTGGTATCTCTTCGAGTTTAAACATCAATATACCTCTTATTATTATTCAATCGTGAAGAAGTTACCAAAAAACATAAATAATAGCCCCACGTATATATTTCAATAATAGCACTGTTTTGTCTATAGATAACTTAAAGATGAGAAATGAAAATAGTTAATTATTTGTTTGTGCTATGACAAAAATTTATTTTTCAAACCAACTAAGTTGCTCTCTCAAATTCACTACTTTACCAACCACAATAAGTGCTGGGGTAGGTAAATCTTTTGCTTTTTCATAAATATCTTCTAGTGTTCCTACTACTGTTTTTTCATCAGGTCTTGTTCCGCGGCTAATAACTGCTATAGGGTAATCTTTTGCTTTTCCTACCTCTATGAGTTTTTTGCAAATAGTCTTAAGGCGATGGAGACCCATTAAAAATATAATAGTATCATCACTTTTGTAGTTCTCCCAAGGAATTTGTGAATGATTTTTATCACTTGACTCATGCCCTGTTACTACTCTAAAGGAGACTGTTATGCCTCGATGTGTCACAGGGATACCTGCATACTCTGGTACTGCTATGGCTGAAGTGATTCCTGGAATAAACTCAAACTTAATACCTCGTTCATATAGGTATATTCCCTCTTCTCCACCTCTACCAAAAACAAAAGGGTCTCCCCCTTTTAAACGAACAATATTCTCATACTTTAAGGCACTTTGATAAATCACTTCATTAATCTCTTCTTGTGGAAGGGTATGATGAGAATCCTCTTTGCCTACATAAACAAACTCACAGCCATCTTTTGCTTCTTTTAAAATATCAGGATTGGCTAATCTGTCATAAATAATGACATCTGCTTCTCTTATAATACGCAAAGCTTTCACTGTCAATAGCTCAATATCTCCTGGCCCTGCTCCTGTTAAATATACTTTCCCCATTAATTGTTCCCTTTCGTTTGTATATTATATAACGGCAAATGAGCAAAGCCCATCTTGCCTACGCTAACGCTAAGTTCTCTTCGGCAGAGTGCCCACGCACCTTGGGTGCTTTTAATGCTATAAGCCATTCTTTGTTTTATCTTCGGTCAAATAACATGAAGGGTCTTCTGCCCACATATCTCCATAAATAGCATATGCCCTACTTCGTGAACCACCGTTACAAATATTCAGATATTGACATGCTTCACACTTTCCACCCAATTTTCTAGGATGTACTCTCAGTTTTTGCAGTAACTCTGTTGGCTCATTTGTCCAAACATCTGAAAAGTCCTGATTAAGTATATTCCCAATTTTAACCGGAAAGAACGGGTCTGGTTTAACAAACCCTTCACTGTCTATGTTTAATAGTTTTCGTCCAGCAGAATTCCCACCCCACGCTATGAGTCTTGACTTCATCTCCTCAGTATGTTCCGGATATTTCTGAATAAATCTATCATAGAACAGGATAGCATCCATCTCCATATTGCCAGTAACAATCTCTATATCTCTATCAGTTTCATGATATTCAAAAGCCTTATCCAAGATATAATTTACCGCAACAATGCGCTGCTCTTTATTCAAATCCATCTCTAAATTTTCTAAACCTCTACCACTGTAAACAAGGTGAGAAATATAGATTTTGGGGATATTATGTTTTTCTGCCAAATCAAATATAAATGCTAAATCATCATAAGTGTCTTTGGTAAGAGTAAAGCGAATGCCTACCTTTGTTTTCCCATAACTGTTAAGTAGGTCAACTGCTTTCATAGACTCTCTAAATGAACCCTCCAAACCACGAAATGCATCATGTACTTTCTCTGATCCGTCAATACTGATACCAACATAGTCAAAGGTATCTAAAATTTGTTCTGCATTACTCTTTTTAACATAAAGCCCATTGGTCGAAAGATAAGTAACAATGCCCAACTCTTTACATCGTTGGGCAATCTCATAAATATCTTTTCTTGTAAGCGGTTCTCCGCCAGAAAAAATAAGAAACTTCACTCCATTGTCTTTAAGTTTTGGCAGTGTGTCCATGATATTATCTGTCGTAAGTGTATCTACTGCATCAAGATCTGCCCTAGAGTAGCAATGAAGGCAAGAAAGGTTGCAACGATTAGTAAAGTTCCAAATAGCTATGCTCCCATCAAGCACCCGTGCAGGTTTTCCCTGAATAACTGAATTAAGTAAATTGGAGAGTCTAAACATTATTTGTTCTCCATAGTTTTATTTATATCTATAGACTTAAATGACAAAATATAATCCGTAATAGCTTCAAGTTCATCTGTGGTTAGTTTAAATGGTGGCATAGCATTGCGTTTGTAGCCAAATAATTTCGAAACTGCCGCTGGGTCTACAATCATACCTTGTATCTCCTGAACAGTTCTTTTGGAAGCTATTTGCTCAAAAGAAGGACCAAAC
>JAUXGC010000131.1 GCA_030622375.1 Sulfurovum sp. | reverse complement strand
GGTTCGGTAGGAAATGCCGATATCTCCAAGGCTATAGAAGAGCAACTCAATATTGAGTTAGATAAAAAACATATAAATCTTAAAAAAGCACTCAAATCAACAGGCATACATGAAGTAGATGCAAAACTTGGACACGGTATCCACGCGATGCTTAAAGTAGAAATAGTAGGTGTTTAGGTATGTTTGATGCTACTACTATACTCGGCTACAAGGGTGAAGGAAAAGCGGTTATAGGCGGTGATGGGCAGGTGACATTTGGCGATACAATTTTAAAAGGTAACGCAACAAAAATTAGAACTTTGCATGACGGAAAAGTTTTGGCAGGTTTTGCTGGAAGTACAGCAGATGCATTTAACCTTTTTGATATGTTTGAAGGAATATTGACTGAAAAGAGAGGAGATCTTTTTAAGTCGGTTATAGGATTTTCAAAAATATGGAGAAAAGATAAACATTTGCGTCAACTAGAAGCTATGATGATAGTTTTAAATCAAGAGCATATTTTTATACTCTCAGGTACAGGTGATGTGGTTGAGCCGCAAGACGGGAAGATAGCAGCCATCGGGTCTGGCGGTAATTATGCTATCTCTGCTGCCCGTGCTTTGGATAAACATACTACATTGAATCCTAGAGAGCTTGTGGAGGAGTCACTTAAGGTAGCAGGTGATTTATGTATTTATACCAATAAAAATATAAAGATATTAGAACTTTAAGGAAGCAAGATTGGATAATTTAACACCCAAAGAAATAGTAAGCTATCTTGACAAATATGTCATAGGGCAGAATGATGCGAAAAAAACCATAGCAGTTGCACTTCGAAATCGTTATAGGCGTATGCAGTTGAGTGAAGATATGCAACAAGATGTAATGCCTAAAAATATTTTGATGATAGGCAGTACAGGAGTAGGTAAAACAGAGATAGCCAGAAGACTTGCCAAAATGATGGACTTACCTTTTATAAAAGTTGAAGCAAGTAAATATACAGAAGTAGGGTTTGTCGGACGTGATGTCGAATCTATGATACGTGACTTGGCAGTAACGTCTATGGGTATTGTCCGTAAAGCCCAAAATGATAAAAATACAGAAAAGATAGAAAACTATATAGAAAATAAAATTATAGAAAAGCTTCTTCCTCCACTTCCAACAGGAGCAAGTGAAGAGAAGAAGGCAGAGTATGATATATCGTTCGCACGTATGCAAAAGAAATTTCTTCAAGGAGAACTAGATCACCTTAAGATTAAAGTAACGATACCAAATAATTCATCTATGCCAGAAGACGGACTGCCTCCCCAAATGATACAAGTACAAGAGTCCATTGTCAAAGTTTTGGGTGGCATGGGCAAAAAGGGACCTGAAAAAGAAGTAACAGTAGCTAAAGCGAAGAAAATTTTAGCACAAGAGGCAAGCGAAGCACTTCTTGACGAAGAGCAACTCAAGGAGCTTGCACTTGAAAAGGTGGAAAAAGGGGGTATTGTTTTTCTTGATGAGATAGACAAGATTGCAGTAGCTTCCAACTCTCAAAGCAGACAAGACCCAAGTAAAGAGGGGGTACAAAGAGACTTACTTCCTATAGTGGAGGGCTCTACCGTACATACAAAATTAGGTATAGTAAAGACTGATCATATACTCTTTATAGCGGCTGGAGCATTTCACTTAACTAAACCTAGCGATTTAATTCCTGAATTACAAGGACGTTTCCCTTTGCGTGTGGAGCTGGACAGCTTAGATGAAGAGACACTCTATCGTATCTTGACAGAACCAAATAACTCGCTCGTAAAACAATATATAGCACTTTTGAGTGTAGAAAAAGTAGAGCTTACTTTTGATGAAGATGCTTTGCGTTCCATAGCACACTATGCTCTGTTGGCAAATGAAAAAACAGAAGATATTGGTGCTAGACGTTTGCATACGGTTATGGAAAAAATCTTAGAAGATATTAGTTTTTTAGCAGATGAATATGCAGGGAAAAAGATAAATATAGATATAGTACTTGTAGAAGATAAGATTGGTAAATTGATTGAAGATGAAGATGCTACGAGGTATATACTATAAATAGGACGTTGATTGGACAAAAGTCCAATTCAACTACGCTAAGACTAGGTTTCCTTTATTAGGAGGCTCAAGCGACTAGTCGCTTTATTATAAGGAATTTAAAATGTTTGATGAAAGTGTGGAAACAAAAGCGGGATTTGTAGCAGTTGTAGGGCGACCAAATGCAGGGAAGAGTACACTTTTAAATCATATAGTGGGTGAAAAGCTTGCTATGGTATCAAAAAAAGCACAAGCAACACGAAAACGCATGAATATTATTGTAATGCATAATAATGCACAGATTATTTTTGTAGATACACCAGGTATCCATAAAAAAGAGAGACTACTAAATAAATTTATGATGGAAGAAGCACTAAAAGCAATTGGCGATGCTGACCTAATAGTTTTTTTAGCACCTATTACAGATAAACTACTTGAGTATGAAAAGTTTTTAAAAATGATAGAAGTAAGAGATACAAAACATATTGTGCTACTTACAAAAATGGACCATGTAAAACAGGAAAGTATATTTAAAAAACTAAGTGAATATCAAAAATATCAAGACAAATTTGAAGCCATTATACCTTTCTCAGTCAATAAAAAAGTAGGAAACAAACAATTTCTTGACGAGATATGTAAATACTTGCCTATTTCGCCATTTCTATTTGATACAGAGATATTGACGACAGATCATATACGAGACATTTATAAAGAGCTTATTCGTGAGTCTATTTTTGAAAATTTAAGTGATGAGATACCTTATGAGAGTGATGTAGTTATAGATAAAATAGATGAAAGTGATACTCTTGATAAAGTATATGCAACCATTATTGTAGAGAAAGAGACACAAAAAGGAATGATTGTAGGGCAAAAAGGTGTAGGTATTAAACGTGTTGGAAAGTTTGCTAGAGAGCAAATGGAGGTCTTTGCTGGCAAAAAAATATTTTTAGATTTACATGTTTCTGTTAAAAAAGGGTGGAGTAAAAATAGAGATGGCTTAGAAGATTTAGGGTATATTTTTTAAGTTTAAATATAATTTTAGAATATTGTTACATTAGCAGTATAAAATTATAGTGTAAAGTTTTTTATTTAAGATACTTATACTACTAAACTATGATATAATATTTTAATATAATTTAAGAAAGGCATATGATGCTTTTACAAAAAAATTTGCAAAAGTTAAAATCAATTACAAAAAGCATTGTTACTCTTGATGCATATAGTAATATTAGTTACATGCTCAAGAATGATTCTTTTCAAACCTTAAGTAAACTAGGACACAATAGTTCAAACTTTATTACTTCATATGTAGACAATAAAGATATTCTCACCGCCACATTGTATTTAAGTCGCAATATTCCTACGGAAGATGTTGAAGATTTACTTGAAATACAAGCTTATGAAGAGTTGGGTTTGGATCAGGCTAGTCGTTACAGCATCTCTTCGATTGAAATTGAAAGTGGGAAGAAAGAGAGAGAGTTTTATCTTTTTATTGCTAAAGAAGAAATTTTAAATAAACTTTATCTTCCTATAGTTGAAAAAACTAAATATATCGATTTTATTGTGCCCGCACCACTTCTTTATGGAGCTTTGTATACAAAAAATATATTAGATAGTCACGGAACAGATTGTTTTGTTTACTTTACTAAACAAGATGCTTTTGTAACATTTTATGAAAATGGTCAATATGTTTATTCTAAATCCATAGAATTCTCTTTAGATAAAATATATGAAAAATATTGTGAAATAGAAGGTGAAAAAGTTGATAAAAAAGAGCTTCTATCTATCTTGACAATTAAAGGATTGAGTCCCGATAACAATAAGTACCAACAAAATTTTATGAAAATTTTT
>JAUXGC010000097.1 GCA_030622375.1 Sulfurovum sp. | reverse complement strand
TAAACATAGACTTTATTTTTGTTGGGTAGAAGATAGGTGCTATCTGGGTACCCTATCTGTTGGACAAGATAAGAGATATCTTTACTCACCCAAGAGTTGTATTTTTTTGTAAAATTTTCATGACTTGCACAGCCCGATATTAGTAATATAAGCACACTTGCAAAAAGTGTACTTTTTAATAATTTATGCACAATATACTCCTTAGTCTTGTATAATATATCTAGTCCTATAGTATCTTTTTTTAGTGCATAAAACGTGAAATATCACTAAGAAGATATGAAAGATAGCGTTGGTTGGTATACATCATAGTATATCAAGCATAAAAATCGTATAATTTATAAAATTAATAAGTGATAAAACTTGTAAATTTTAAGTTGGAATAATATATATCAATAAAAGTTACTTTTAATAAAAAACAAAGGACATAAAGAAGTGAAAGGCATAATATTAGCAGGAGGAAGCGGAACACGGCTTTATCCTATTACAAAAGGTGTTTCTAAACAATTAGTCCCTATATATGATAAACCAATGATATATTACCCTCTGTCTGTTTTGATGCTCGCGGGGATAACAGAAGTATTGATTATCTCTACTCCACGAGACTTGCCAAGATTTGAAGAGCTTTTGGGTGATGGGTCTCAAATAGGCATGGAGTTCTCTTATGTGGTTCAGCCCTCTCCAGATGGGTTGGCACAAGCATTTATATTGGGTGAAGAGTTTATAGGCAATGATGATGTATGTTTGGTTTTAGGAGATAATATTTTTTATGGGCATGGTTTAACAAATATGCTAGCACAAAGTGTTGTAAATGCTCAAAGTGAAAATAAAGCTACTGTTTTTGGATATTATGTAAAAGACCCTCAAAGGTATGGTGTAGCGGAGTTTGACAAAGATGGAAATGTAACTTCTTTGGAAGAGAAGCCAGAAGAGCCAAAAAGCAACTATGCTGTTGTAGGGTTATACTTTTATCCTAATGATGTAGTGACAAAGGCAAAAGAGGTTAAGCCCTCACACAGGGGCGAGTTGGAAATAACCACCTTAAATCAAGATTATTTAGCCCAGAACAGACTGAAAGTTGAATTGATGGGTAGAGGGTATGCATGGCTGGACACAGGTACGCACGAGAGTCTGCTTGAGGCTTCAAACTTTATACAAACTATAGAAAACCGTCAAGGATTAAAAGTTGCTTGTATAGAAGAGATAGCATATGAGATGGGGTATATATCTAAAGAGGAACTTTTAGAACTTGCACTACCTTTAAAGAAAAACCAATATGGTCAATATTTGATACGAAGAGCTAATGAGGGGAGTGTTTCAAGATGAATTTTATAAGAACAGATATACCCGATGTAGTTATATGTGAACCAACTGTTCATGGCGATGAGAGAGGCTATTTCGCTGAAACCTTTAGAGAAGATAAGCTAGAGGAGTTTCTAGGATATAAAATAGGATTTTGTCAAGACAATGAGTCTAAAAGTTCAAGAGGAGTTCTTAGAGGACTTCATTATCAGCTTCATCCTGCTGCACAGACCAAACTGGTAAGGGTAATACAAGGGAGTGTTCTTGATGTAGCAGTAGATATCAGAAAAAATAGTCCTACATTTGGTACACATGTAGCAGTTGAATTAAGTGCTAGCAACAAAAGACAACTTTTAGTGCCTCGTGGATTTGCACATGGATTTGTGGTACTTGAAGATGATACAGTATTTGCATATAAAGTAGACAACTACTATTCACCACAAAATGACAGAGGCATAGCTTTTGATGACAGTTCTCTAAAAATAGATTGGCAAATTCCACACGAAGAGCTTAATCTCTCCAAAAAAGATACCAAACAACCCAAGTTAAATGAGACAGATGATATTTTTGATTATGGAGTAGATTATTATGCTTAATATCTTGGTAACAGGTGCTAATGGACAGTTGGGAAGTGACATAGAGGCATTATCTTTAGGGTACGAGTATAACTTTTTTTTTACTGATAAAAATACACTAGATATTACAGATGAAATAGAGATTCACAAATTTATTGACCTCAATAAGATAAATGCAATTATAAATTGTGCAGCCTATACAGCAGTCGATAGAGCTGAGGAAGATGAGGAGCATGCAGACAAGATTAATCATCAGGCAGTTAAATATTTGGCACAAATTGCAAAGGACAAAGATATAAAAATGGTACATATCTCTACTGACTATGTATTTGACGGTAAAAATTATATGCCATATATTGAGAGTGAGATAACCAATCCAGATGGAGTTTATGGACTAACTAAGCTTGATGGTGAAAAAGTAATGCAAAAAATCAATCCTAAAGATTCTATTATCATAAGAACTTCATGGGTTTATAGTAGTTTTGGAGCTAATTTTGTAAAAACAATGCTTAGACTTGGGAAAGAGAGAGATGAGTTGGGTGTAATATTTGATCAAGTTGGCACTCCAACTTATGCAAAAGATTTGGCTCAAACTATTTTAGAGATATTGCCACAAATGGATAATGAAAAAGTTGAAATATACCACTATTCAAATGAAGGTGTATTGAGTTGGTATGATTTTGCAAAAGAGATAATGAGAATGGCAAAATTAGATTGTAAGATTAATCCAATAGAGACAAAAGAGTATCCCACGCCAGCTTCAAGACCGCACTACAGCTTGCTAAATAAATCAAAAATCAAAAGTAAATTTAATATAAGTATTCCGTATTGGAAAGATAGTTTAGATGAGTGTTTAAAGAAAATGGGAGAGAGAAAATAGATGTTTGATAATAATGATAAAACGATATTACTTACAGGATGTGCAGGCTTCATAGGGTCAAACTTTGTACCATATTTTTTAGATAAATATAAAGAGTATAATTTGGTTAATTTAGATTTGCTTACTTATGCAGGTGACTTAGCAAATTTAAATGAGTGCGAGAATAACCCAAAATATAAATTTATCAAAGGCGATATCTGCAATCGTGAACTTGTAGAGTTTATATTTGATGAGTATGATATAAGAGGTGTGATTCATTTTGCAGCAGAGTCACATGTAGATAACTCTATAAAAAACCCAGGTCTATTTATGCAAACCAATGTGAATGGCACTTTTACTTTGATAGATGTAGCCCAAAAATTTTGGATGAATAAACCATTTGAGTATAAAAAAGATTATGCTGGATGCAGATTTCACCATATTTCAACAGATGAAGTTTATGGAACTCTAAACGAAACAGACCTTTTTACAGAAGAGACACCTTATGCACCAAATTCTCCATATTCAGCTTCCAAAGCAAGCTCCGATATGGTAGTAAGGGCTTATCAGGAAACTTATGGACTCAATACCGTTATAACCAACTGCTCAAATAACTATGGACCTAAACAGCATGATGAAAAGTTAATTCCTACTATTATTAGGAAGGCATTGGCTGGTGAAGCTATCCCTATTTATGGAGATGGTAAAAACATTAGAGATTGGCTTTATGTGCTTGATCACTGTAAAGGAATAGACCTAGTATACCATACTGGGGAAGAGGCCAATGTTTATAATATTGGTGGAAGAAACGAGAGAACCAACTTACAAATAGTAGATACTATTTGTAGTATTTTAGATAAAAAAATTCCAAAAGAGAATAGCTATAAAACACTTATTACTTTTGTGGAAGATCGTGCAGGACACGACAGAAGGTATGCCATAGATGCAGATAAACTGGAAAACAAACTTGGTTGGAAGGCTGATGAAAATTTTGACAGCGGGATTATCAAGACTGTAGAGTGGTACTTAAGTAAGTATAGGATAAATTAAGTGTTTGGATTTTTAAAAGCTATTATCCAAAATAGAAGGCTATTGTGGTCACTGACTAAAAATGATTTTAAGCAAAAATATCTTGGTAATATACTTGGTATTGCATGGGCATTTATACAACCAACCGCAACTATTCTTATTTTCTGGTTTGTGTTCCAAGTTGGATTTAAAGCAAAACCTGTCGATGATTTCCCTTTTATACTGTGGTTGGTAGCAGGGATGTTTCCTTGGTTCTTTTTTGCAGAGGGGCTATCTAATGGAACAAACAGTATTTTGTCAAATATATTTTTAGTCAAAAAGGTTGTATTTAGAGTTAGTATGTTGCCTATTATATCACTTTTAAGTGCTTCGGTTATACATCTATTTTTTATCTTTTTTATGTTTGCAATGTTTATATACTATGGTTATTCTCCTGAACTGTATTGGATACAAACAATATACTATTTCTTTGCCACATCGGTTTTACTTTTAGGAATTTCGTGGATTACCTCTTCGGTTGTAGTGTTTTTTAAAGATATGGGACAATTTGTTATTATGATGATTCAATTTGGGTTTTGGCTTACTCCAATATTTTGGGATATTAAAATGATACCAGAGAGATATCATTGGATTATAGAACTAAATCCCATAGTTTACATTATAGAAGGGTACCGCAATAGTATGATATATCATAAATGGTTTTGGGAAGATATGAATATGACAATCTATTTTTGGGTAATTACTACTACCCTTTTTGTGCTAGGTGGATTGACTTTCAAAAAACTTAGACCACACTTCGCGGATGTTCTGTAATGAGTAATATAGCTATAAGAGTTGAAGGACTTACTAAAATATATCATCTATATAATAAGCCGCAAGATAGATTGAAAGAGGCTCTTAATCCTTTTAGAAAGTCATATCATCATGACTATTATGCCATGGATAATGTCTCATTTGAGATAGAAAAAGGAAAAACAGTTGGTGTTGTTGGGAAAAATGGTGCAGGTAAATCAACACTACTTAAGATGGTTACAGGAGTCTTAACTCAAACATCAGGTGGCGTCGAGGTTCAAGGAAAAATTGCTTCACTGTTGGAGTTGGGAGCTGGATTTAACCCAGATATGACAGGATTGGAAAATATCTATCTCAATGGTACACTTATGGGTTTTACAAAAGAAGAGATAGACGCGAAGGTAGATAGCATACTTGATTTTGCAGACATAGGTGAGTTTATTTATCAGCCAGTCAAATCTTACAGTAGTGGTATGTTTGCCAGACTTGCCTTTGCTACGGCTATCAATGTTGAACCAGATGTTTTGATTATTGATGAGGCCTTGAGTGTGGGTGATGGAAGTTTTGCAAAACGATCTTTTGATAGTATTATGCGACTCAAGGCATCTGGTACTACAATTCTATTTTGCTCACACTCTATTTTTCAGGT
>JAUXGC010000172.1 GCA_030622375.1 Sulfurovum sp. | reverse complement strand
GTTTCAAAGTCTGTCTCTAAGTTGGATGTGCTACATAAAATAAAATCATAATTTTTTAATAACTTTAGAAGTTGTTCTGTATCAGATTTTTTAAGGGTATGAATTTCAGTAACATATAAAAGAGAGCTTGCATGAGATTTATTGATTTTCTCTCTCCATCCTTTGTCTCCTAGAGGTACAAAGGTTAAAAGCTTATTATGTATTTGTGCATACTCCAATACAATTTTATCTACAAGTCTTTGATAGTTAGTTTGAATCACAAGGGGAGTAATGAGTTTTTTAGGATTGAAATCGGTTTTGATCTCTTGCAGTAAATTTTGCATATAATCTTGATAAAACAGTGTATGCTTTTTGAGATTTTGGTACTCTTGGTAGTGTTCTATTTTGCGCAACAACTCTTCTATCATAAATGGTTTCATAATATAATCTTTTGCACCAAGCCTAAGAGGTTCTCCTACGGTATCATTATTGATATAATTTACCATTAAGATAATAATCTTCTCTTTAAACTGCGTAATGAGCGGAGCAGTATTTTGCCTAGGTAAATTTGTTGAGAGTAAATATACATCTCCATTACTTTTCATAGACTCTTTAATAGAGCTAAAAATTTCAGTTTCAAACCCATTTTCACCTAGCTTAGAGGCGATACTTTGTGCTAAATATAGTTCATTTTCTATAATGATAATCTTCATAATTTTTTCCAATTAAAGTAAGTTAAGTTTGCCACTGTATGTACGGTGACCCCCTCTTTTCGTCCAATGAATCCAAGTTTTTCAGAAGTAGTAGCTTTGATATTGACAAAGTTTTTTCTAATACCTAGTATGGATGATATGGTTTTTTGCATCTGATCTTTATATGGCAGTATCTTTGGAGCTTCTGCTAAGATAGTAAGGTCAATATTCCCAATTTCATATCCATGCGTCTTGAGGCTATTTACTACATCAGTAAGTAGTTTTTTAGAATCTGCACCAGCATAACTCTCATCTGTATCAGGATACAACTCTCCAATATCACCCATTCCTGCTGCTCCAAGCAAGGCGTCTATAAGAGAGTGTATAGCCACATCTCCATCGCTATGAGCCTTAAATCCATAATTTGTATCTATCTTGACACCACACAAGAACATCTTCCTTCCTTTTTCAAAAGGATGAGTGTCCAGACCAAAACCTGTGAGTGTTTTACTCGAGGGTTCTTTAAGACAAGATAGCTTTTTAAAATCAGAAATAGTGGTTAGTTTATGGGCAGACAGAGAGCCTTCTACAAAATGTATTTTTTCGCCCATATAAGCTATAGCTGAACTTTCATCTGTGAAGAGTTGCTCTGTTTTTAGTGCTTTTTTTAGTGCTTTTTTGAGTATTTTTGTAACACTAAGTTGAGGAGTTTGTATGATTTTTACCTGCTCTCTGTCTATAGGAGAGTTGTCCAAATAGAGTGTATCGGTTAGGAATAGTGTGGGGACTACGCAACTACCTTTGCCTTTTGCGGACACAATACGCTCAATCATCTCTTGGGGTATGCAACATCTAGCTATATCAGATACAAGTACATACTCTGTAGTAACACCTTTTAGTCCATTTCTTAAAGAGGCTTGTCTTGAGTCTCCACCTTCAATATAGGTGTACTCAGCAAAATTTCTCATAATGCTAATGTCTTCTAAAGAAGAGACAATAATAATTTTTGCAAAATCTGTAGTTTCATCAAACTGTTCAGCTACATGTAGCCATAAAGGAGTCTCTCCAGTGTAAAGCCACTGTTTTTTAACATCACTTTCAAATCGTGTGGAGTTGCCAGCTCCTAAAAGTATTAAAGTAGTATCAAGCAAACAAAGCCCCTATATTATTTGTATTATGTATCAAATAGTAACGGATTATACATTTAGGTAACTTGATGATAGCTTGATAAATCATAAAAATAAGATAAATTCACTCCTAAATAAAATATAAAAGATATAATTTAAATATAATTTAAGATTGAATTGGTATAACTTCTACTATATAAAAATTCAAGTTAGGAATGAACACTATGACACAAGAAAATGTATTAGAAGCATTGAAAAACGTAACATATCCAGGATTTACTAAAGATATTGTAGCTTTTGGTTTTGTAAAAGATAAAGAGATTGTTATTGATGGCTCAAATGTATCTTTGATTATTGATATTACTTCATCTGCAGATGAAGTTAAAGCACAGATTAGGGATGAATCAATAGTTGAACTCAAAAAACTAGGATTCTCAAATGTAAATATTGAAATTACTGCACCAGAAGCACCAAAGCAAATGTCCAACTCGGTAAGTGGTAAAAATATAGCTCCACAAGTAAAGAATTTTGTAATGGTTAGTTCAGGAAAAGGTGGGGTTGGCAAATCAACTACGGCAGTAAATCTTGCTGTAGCTATGGCAATGCAGGGCAAAAAAGTAGGTCTTCTTGATGCAGATATTTATGGTCCAAATATTCCTCGTATGATGGGTGTAGCTGATCAAAAACCAGAGATTCAAGGAAATAAAGTTATGCCTCTTAAGGCGTATGGTGTTGAGATTATGTCTATGGGGTCACTTATGGAGCCTGGACAGTCTCTCATATGGAGAGGTGCTATGATTATGAAAGCTATTGAACAGTTTCTAAGAGATATTCTTTGGTCAGAGCTAGATGTATTGGTCATAGATATGCCTCCAGGAACTGGTGATGCACAGCTTACACTTGCTCAATCAGTGCCAGTTACGGCAGGCATCACAGTAACTACTCCACAAGAGGTATCTTTGGATGACTCTAGGCGTTCACTAGATATGTTTGAAAAGTTACATATTCCAACGGCAGGTATCATTGAAAATATGAGTGGATTTATCTGTCCAGAGTGTGATGCAGAGTCAGATATCTTTGGTATGGGAACAACAGCTCCTGTAGCTCTTGAGTTCAATACGGAACTCATCGCACGTATTCCTATAGAGCCTGCCATTAGAATAGGTGGAGATACAGGTAAGCCAATAACATATTTCCAACCGGATTCTGAAACAGCTAAACGTTACCAGACTGCTGCAAGCAATTTACTTGC
>JAUXGC010000129.1 GCA_030622375.1 Sulfurovum sp. | reverse complement strand
TATGATCTCTGGCCCTGTTGTTGTAGCAGTACTTGAAGGTGAAAATGCAATGGCTAAAAATAGAGACTTGATGGGTGCAACGAATCCAAAAGAGGCAGAAGCTGGCACTATCAGAGCTGATTTTGCTCAGAGTATTGATGCAAATGCAGTACATGGAAGTGATTCAGTTGAAAATGCAAATATTGAAATCAACTTCTTTTTTGCACAAAGAGAGATTAATTAATATACCTTAGGAAGTCTCCTTATGAAGATTGAATTTGATAAAGTTGGTTCTACAGAAAACCTCATAGAGCTTAGCTCAGATGGCGTAACACTTCAGGGAACTTTACAAAAAAGTGGTTATCATCAAGTAACTTTAGATGCAAAAATGAGTGGTAGTGTTGAGTTGTTATGTGATAGATGCTCAGATGCATTTGATTATGATATGGACAGTAAACTGAGACTTAAACTAAGCGATCAAGTATCTGAAGATAAAGATGATTTAGATATAATTGAGTTTTTAGATGGCAAAATAGATATTTTGTACATACTACAGAGCGAAATAAACATAGTTAAAAGTACGTATCACTGCTGCATTAGTTGTAGTAATGTCGATGAAGACTTTGAAATAGAATATTAAAAATTGTTATACAAGAAGGATATAAAATGGCAGTACCTAAAAGACGTGTGAGTCACACGAGAGCAGCGAAAAGAAGAACACATTACAAGTTGACATTACCAATGCCGGTAAAAGATGCAGATGGAACATGGAGAATGCCTCACCACATGAATATGACGACGGGTGAGTATAAAACAACTAAAGCGTAATTGATGATTAAAATTGCGATTGATGTAATGGGTGGGGACTTTGGTCCCGAGCCCATTATAGAAGGTGTAGTTCAAGCTCTTGAGTGTACAAAATTTCTTCCTATATTAGTAGGCGATAAAACTGAAATACTCTCTTTACTTCCACAATACTATATTGATAAAGTACAAATTGTAGAATCGTCAGATGTTATCTCCATGAATGATCAGGCAACCAATGCACTTAAGCGTAAAGATTCCTCTATATATAAAGCTGTGGAACTTGTACGCAATAAAGAGGCAGATGCCATAGTTTCAGCAGGACACAGTGGTGCTACTATGACACTATCAACACTCCGCATAGGTAGACTCCCCCATATCTCAAAACCGGCACTTGCTACGCTTATGCCTAGCACTACACAGGTAAAAACTTTGGTACTTGATGTAGGAGCCGTGACAGACTGTACTCCTCAAAATCTTTATGAATTTGGTGCCATGGGTGAGGCATACGTACAAAAGATACTAGAAGTAGAATCTCCTCGTGTAGGACTCTTGTCTAATGGTTCTGAAGATAATAAGGGTAATGCTTTAACAAAAGAAGCTTTTGGACTTTTAAAAGAGCTTGATGGTTTTATCGGGAATGTTGAGGGTAAAGATATCTTCAATGGTACAGTTAATGTTGTAGTTTGTGATGGCTTTACAGGCAATATTTTGCTTAAAACAAGTGAAGGTGTAGTTACAACAGTTTTTACATTAATGAAACAGTATATTCAAAAATCTTTGCCTGCAAAACTTGGAGCACTGTTAATGAAGAAAAAAGTGTTTGTGCATATGAAAAAACAGGTAGATAAAGATGAGTATGGTGGAGCCCCACTTCTTGGCATAAATGGTTGTGCTATTGTTAGCCATGGAGCGTCAAACGCTAAAGCGATAAAAAATGCTATTTTCCAAGCTATTAAATATACCCAATCTGATGTAAACAAAGTTATAGAAGAACTACTTACAAAATAGTAAATAACTAATAGACTTTCTTTTATTAGTTTACTCTACATAATATTTTTCTCTCTATTTTTTAGACCCTTGCTTAAAATATTATGGTAAACTATATCTTAACAACTTATGCCATAAGGATAATTATGTCACAAATAAAACCAGTGTATGCTTCATTTAAATCTATAGGCGCATATATTCCTGAAAAGATTCTATCCAATAAAGATCTTGAAAAAATGGTTGATACAACCGATGAGTGGATTCTAAAACGTACAGGCATCAAAGAACGACATATTGCAGCAGACGATGAATATACTAGTGATATGGGCACAAAAGCCGCAGAACTTGCTATAGAGAGATCTGGAATTGCCAAAGAAGAGATAGATTTGGTTTTGTGTGCCACAGTAACACCCGATTATTTTAATATGCCCTCAACGGCGTGTATTATCTCAGATAAGATAGGCATAAGAGATGTGCAGGCGTTTGATATTTCGGCGGCATGTAGTGGATTTGTATATCTACTCTCTGTAGCTAAAGCATTTATAGAGTCTGGTATGAAAAAAAATGTACTTATCATTGGGGCAGAAAAATTCTCTTCTATTGTAGATTATACAGACAGAAGTACTTGTATTCTATTTGGCGATGGTGCAGGTGCAGCCATTATATCTGCTACCTCAAATAAAGAAGAAGGTTTCATCGATCTACATGCATCTGCGGATGGCTCTTATGCAGATTTTCTTGTAACCCCAGCACCTGGTTGTATAAACCCAGTGAGCCAAAGAGTTATAGATGAAGGTCTTAATTTTGTACAAATGAAAGGTAATGAAACATTTAAACTTGCTGTAAAAACATTGACTAAAGATGTAAAAGAGATATTGATAAAAAACAGTATAAAATCTGATGATATTCCACACTTTATCCCTCATCAAGCTAACTATCGTATTATTAAAGCAGTAGGCGATGCACTAAATATGAGAGAAGATCAAATTGTAGTTACAGTTGGCAAATATGGAAATACATCAGCAGCTTCCATCCCTATGGCTATTAATGATATTTGGGAATCTGGAAGATTAAAAAATGGAGAATTAATGTTACTTGATACTTTTGGTGGTGGGTTGACTTGGGCGAGTGCTTTGCTTCCATTTTCTGGTAAGAGCATTGAGACTTAGCTCCTGTAGCGTGGGCATTCTTGCCCACGATGAATGTAGTGAACATATTATATATCAATTGCAAGCAATTGTTTGTGGGCAGGAATGCCCACTCTACTGGTTTTCAAAATGAAAATTGGATTTATTGGAGATGTTGTAGGAAAACCAGGACGCTTAATTATCAAAAGACATCTTAAGCGACTGAAAGAAGAACACTCTATAGATTTTATTATAGCTAATTATGAAAATGCAAGTCACGGTTTTGGATTGACTGAAAAAAACTGTAAAGAACTCCTTGGTTACGGTATAGATATGATGACAGGGGGTAACCATAGTTTTGACAAAAAAGAAATCTTAAATCTTTTTGATGCCTACCCACTTATTCGCCCGATAAATTACCCCAAAGAGACCCCAGGCAGAGGGCTTTATGAAACTACTATACTGAAATCAAAAGTAGCCATAATAAATCTTATGGGGCACTATACTATGCCTATGGTAGATAATCCATTTACAATGATAATAGACGTAGTAAAGAAGCTTAAAAAGCAAGGTATTAAACATATTATTATTGATATGCACGCAGAGGCAAGTTCTGAGAAGCAGGCACTTTTGCATATGTTAAAAAAAGATGTGAGTGCTATACTTGGTACACACACCCATGTATCAACAGATGATTTGCAAGTTCTAGATGGCTGTTGCTATATTACAGATGTAGGGCTTACGGGATGCAGAGATGGAGTCATTGGTATGGGCAGTGATGTTCCTATTAAGCGTTTTACTACAGGGATTGGTGGACATTTTGATGTACCTGATGAGTGTAAAGCTGTTTTCCATATGGCTGTATTTGAATTAAATGATAATGGACGATGTGTAGGAGCTGAAAAAATAAAGATTTACGATGATATGCCTAAGATAGTAACAGAGGCTTGGATAGATTAAGTATTGCGTTTTACTCTTACTTTTTTAGGGTCAAATAGTGCTATAGCCTCTTTAATCATAGGTTCTTCCAAGAGCGTAGAT
>JAUXGC010000033.1 GCA_030622375.1 Sulfurovum sp. | reverse complement strand
TGGAGCCGTACCGTCTGCTTAAAGACAAGGCAGACAGTGTGATGGTAGCTCATGTGTGTAATGCTAATCTAGATGCCAAATACCCTGCGAGTCTTTCTTATAAGACTATAACAAAAAAGTTGCGATGGCAACTTGGGTATCATGGTGTTGTGATTACTGATGATTTGCAGATGGGTGCCATAAGTAAAAAGTATGGACTTAAAAATACTCTTAAGTTAGCCATCAATGCGGGTGATGATATTTTACTTTTTGGAAATCAGTTAGACCCAAGAAAAACTGTAAGTACAAAAAAATTAGTAGATACAATTGCTTTGTTGATAACAAGTGGAGGCGTGAAGATGGAAAGTATTGATAAGGCATATAATCGTATTCAAAAATTAAAACAAAAGTTATAAATTAAATCTTTAAGTATCTTTCTAAAATAATTTTTGCAGCTATAGAGTCAATTCGTCCATCTTTTTTATGTTTGAAGCTACCTTTGGTAAGCTCTTTAGCTTCAAAGCTGGAGCCTTGTTCATCCTGGTATGCCAGTTCAATTTTAAGTTCCAAGAGTGAAACAAAATGTTTAATGCGTCTTTCCATCTCTTCAGAGTTAGAGCCATCTTTGGGAAGCCCAACAATGAGCTTTCCTATATTCCATTCAGATAAGAAAGAGTTTATATCTTTTGCGGCTTGATTGCGGTTTTCCCTAAAAATAGCATCTTGTGGTATAACGATACTCCCATCAAGACAAATAGCTATACCAATACGTTTAAGACCTACATCTATACTTGCTAATTTCATGTTGATATTATACCTAACTTATGGCACAGCTTTTTTTGGTAGCCTCATGCCTGTTTTCCAAGGTGTGGTATATCGGCTATCTGTAATTTTCATTTTTGTAATTGGTGTATCACAGCTCATATAGACTCCTCGTTCATCTTCGCTAAGATAACGCCTGCAGAGTTTCATTCGCTTTATATAGGTAGGCTCTTTGTTAAAATGACTAACTATGACTTTTCTGTTCGTGCTGTTGGCATGTGCAAACCAGCCTTCTCCAAGATAGATGCCCACATGGTTAATGTAGCTACTTCTTATGTTTGTATTTCCAAAGAAAATAAGGTCACCATACTGTAGATTTGAAAAAGTAACACGTTTACCCATTTTTGCCTGTTCTCTTGCTACACGAGGTATATCTATGCCCATAGAGCCATAAATATTGTATGTAAGTCCAGAGCAATCAAATGCATCTGGACCCTCTTCTGCCCAAACATACGGCTTGCCCAAATAAGAACTTAGCAACTATTGAATATTTGCTCTGTTGGGCCTACAAGTGGTTTCAGGCTTGATAATGTCATAATTTGGATATATGTAGTAACTTCTTTCATTTTCAGCACACCCAGTAAATATGAAACTAGAGAAAAGTAGAATCAATAATTGCTGTAGTATGGTTTTCACTCTTAAATCCTTTGGGTCACTTATAGTATGAGCATCGCATCTCCATAAGAGAAAAATCTATATTTGTTCTCTATGGCTTCCTGATATAATTGTAATGTTTTTTCTCTTCCTATAAAAGCGCTTACAAGCATGATGAGGGTACTTTTAGGTAAATGAAAATTAGTGAGTAGATGTGTAACTCTTTGTGGTGGGTTATGTGGATTTAAAAAAAGGTCACACTCTCCTTTTGTTTCTCCAGTTCGTACGTAATGCTCCAAAGTTCTTGTTACTGTTGTTCCTATGGCTAAGATAGGTGTTTTACTATCTAAAATATTTGCTGCTTCTTGTGAGATATGAAAAAACTCTGAATGCATGGGGTGTGTTAGTATCTCTTCTACCTCTACAGGCTTAAATGTTCCTGCGCCTACATGCAGAGTTATTTTATGTGTTTTATGTTTTTTTTCAAGCTCTTCAAAAAGTTCAGGTGTAAAATGAAGAGATGCTGTTGGTGCGGCAACTGCACCTGCATGTTTGGCAAAAAGGGTCTGATAGTCTCTCTCATCATCTTTATTGTCTTCTCTATGCATGTATGGAGGTAGAGGAATGTGTCCTATAGCGTCTAAAGCAAGTACCAATTCCTCAAATCGTATATCTCTATTTTTATGCGTGAAGCTAACAATGCGTGAACCATCTTTATTGAGTTTAGTTACTGTTGCAACAAGAGTGTCATCAAAAAAAAGTTTTGTACCTATTTTAACTTTGCCACGGATAAGTACAAGATAGTGATGTGCATCTAGGGGTTTATTGAAGAGTAGTTCTACTTTGCCTCTACTCTCTTTCTCTCCAAAGATACGTGCTTTAATGACACGGGTATCATTTAAAAACACATCACACTCTTTAGGGACAAAGTTTAAAAGATTTTTAAATATAGTGTGAGTAATGGTATCTGTTTTTCTGTTATATACTAAGAGTTTTGCATAATCTCTAGGGTAAACAGGGGTTGTGGCTATAAACTCTTTTGGGAGTTCATAATCATAATTTTTTGTAAATAGTTCATTATCCATAAAATAATTATTTATTACTTTCTTCTTCATCATCTTCTTTTACTTCAGGGTTTACTGCACGTACTATAAGAATAGAAGCGCCATATAATAAAATAAGTGGCGCAGCCATAAGAAGTTGAGTTAAGATATCTGGAGGCGTGAGAAGTGCTGCTGAAACAAAGATAATAATCACAGCATATTTAAAAAAATCTATCATTGTACGGTCGGTAATGAGTCCAAGCAGTGCAAGGAAATAGGCAAAAACAGGCAGTTCAAATGCAACACCAAAGCCCATCATAATTTTAGTAAAAAATCCGACATAATCCTCTATGTTTATGAGTGGTGTATAGAGAAATGACCCAAAAGTGATGAGAAACTGAAATCCAAATGGTGTCACAACATAGTAGGCAAACATAACACCTATAAAAAACATAACAGATCCACCTATAACAAAAGGGATGACCATTTTCTTTTCATTATTATATAACCCCGGTGATATAAAGAGCCAGAACTGATAGAGAATGAAAGGAAGTGCAGCAAGAATTGCTGCGAAGAATGAAACTTTTAATGCTACAAAAAATGCACCTCCAACTTGGTGTGTCGTTATCATTCCGCCAAAAGTATTATCTGTAGTAGATGTTATTTTTTTACTAAGATTTAAATCTTGTAAGGCTTGACTAAGTTCTTGAGTTGATTTGGCTGTCTCTTTTGCAGCAATTGCAGCCTCTTTAAGTAGCATGCCCAATACTGTATTGTCTTGCTCTATAGATGTTTTTGAAGCTAGGCTCAGTGTGTTTTGAAGCTTGTCTGCTGAATGTGAAGCCTCTAAAGAGAGCTGTGCTGCTGATTTTGGTACCTCTTGTGCAGTAGATGTAGTTACATTGCTGTCTGGTATATCTACATGCCATGTACCTTTATCTTTAGACTCTATCATGAGTCCCACTTCTGTTAAGGCATCATTGAGTGGTTGAGTTACCCATGTGAGTATTTGGTTGTGAAAGATAAAAGCAAAAACAAACATTACAAAGATAGAGAGAATAGAGAGTCCCAATCTTTTTCGTAATTCAACAAGATGAGGCTTTAAGTCGCTAAACATTATGCATCACCTTTTTTTTCACTTTTTTTCTTAAAGGTTACAGTATCTTTTTTACTCTCTATATAAGGATTTTTTGGTTTAAGTGCAGGCTCTTCTTTATCTATAGATATATCATCAGTTATATCATCAAAGTCTATATTTTTAAAGCTTTTTAATTCTTTGGTTGCATTGTCAAGTTGGGCTTTGTACTTTAATGCTTCATCTTTGAGGTCTGATATTTTCATCTCTTCCTCAAGAGAACTTTTTGCCTCTCCTATGGTTTTTTTAACACTTTTGATAAATTTTGCCATTTGCACCATCGCATCAGGAAGCTTATCTGGCCCTAAAAAAAGTATTGCGATAATAGAGATAAGCATTATTTCTGTAAAACCGATTCCAAACATTGCGTGCCTTAGATTCTAAATTAATGGTATTTTAACAGATTATCCTAAAATGTAGAGTGCTAACTCATCACTCAAAAAGAAATTTTCATTATAGTAGTATCTATTTTTGCAAAGAAGTTTTCCATTTTTGCAAAGTATATTTGCTTTTTCTATCATTTTTGCAGACAGAAGAGACTTTTTTATGCCTAGAGAGCTTCGCAGTCCTAAAAAGATTTTCTCTGTAAGCAATTTGTCGGCACTCAGTATCTCTTCTGTAATTTTTAGTGGGTTGTCTATGTATGCCTCTATAGCAGTTTGTGGGTAAAAACGTCTGTCTTTTAGAAAGCCTACTGCTCCTGCTCCTGTGCCCATGTAGTCTTTTGTCTCCCAATATCCTCTATTGTGCTTACTCTGGTAACTTCCAAAGTTGGAAATTTCATAGGCTTTGAAGCCTCGTTTTTCTATCTCATTGCTTACAAAAAAAGCAAGGTTTTCATCTTCTTGTTTTACTTGTGGAGTAGAAGAAAATTGGGTACCATCTTCAATGGTAAGTTCATAAGCTGATATATGGTCTATGGGAAGAAAAAAGGCCTCTTTTATGTCATTTAAAAGTAACTTTTTTGTGTCACCTTGGTAATTGTAGATTAGGTCTAACGAGAGGTGTTTGATGCCTAACTCATGGGCATGAAGTATAGCATCTTTGGCTTGTTGTGGGTTATGGGCACGGTTCAGGGCTTTTAGCTTTTCATAGTCAAAACTTTGGACGCCAAAACTCACACGGTTTACGCCTAAATCACGCATGCCTTTTAGCCACGCTTTTGTAGCAGAGTTTGGGTTTGCTTCAGTGGTTACCTCTGCATTTTTTTGTAAATAGGGCTTGAGAAGATTAAAGATGGGTACATACAGTTCAGGTGCAACAGTGGAGGGGGTGCCACCTCCTATAAAAACTGTCTCTATACTGTGCGGCTTGGCACTAAAACGCTTAAGTTCAAACGAGAGTTGTTTATGCAGGGCTATCATATAATCTTCACGCGTATCAAACTTATCAACGTAAGAGTTGAAGCTACAGTAGTGGCATTTTGAATCACAGTAAGGAATATGAATGTATAGTAGCAAATTGAACTCTTTTCAAATGGATATAACTCTATTTTAGATAAAATAATATCAGAAAACTTTGTGGGTTTGGTTTAGGTTTATAAATTGATTTAAGTGAGCAGTATAGATGAAAAAGTGTTATCGCCCAAATGTTGCAGCTATAATACTCTCCTCTAGATACCCCCATAAGTGTGAGTTTTTTATAGCTCACAGAAGTGATATTAGGAATGTATGGCAATTCCCTCAAGGTGGTATTGATGAGGGAGAAACTCCTTTCGATGCACTTTATAGAGAACTTCTAGAGGAGATTGGTTGTAATGATGTAGATGTTTTGGGAGAGTTTCCTGAGTGGATATCTTATGATTTTCCAGAAAAATCAAAAGGGAAAATATATCCTTTTGATGGGCAGACTCAAAAGTATTTTTTGGTACGTCTTAAGGAAGAAGCAGTGATTAACTTACAAGCCTATGATATTCCAGAATTTAAAGAGTATGAGTTTGTAAATTATGAACAGCTATTTAAAAAAGCAACATATTTTAAGCGTAGAACCTATCGCAGAGTAATTAATTATTTTATACAAGAGGGATTGATTTAAATGTTAGTGGTACATAAGTATGGTGGTACAAGTGTTGGAGATTTGGAGCGCATAGAAAATGTAACAAATCGTATAATCAAAGTAAAAGAAGATGGAAATGATATTGTAGTTGTTGTATCTGCAATGAGTGGCGAGACAAATAAGTTGGTGGGGTACGCAAAGCATTTTACGTCAGAGCCTGCAAAAAAAGAGATGGATATGCTTCTTAGTTCAGGAGAGAGAGTAACTGCCTCATTGCTCTCTATAGCTTTACAAGCAAAAGGTTTCGATGCAGTAGCTATGACTGGACGTGGAGCAGGGATTATTACAGACGATACACATACCTATGCACGTATTGAATCTATCGACCCAACTGCAATGCAAAATGCTATTGAACAGGGGAAGATTGTTGTTGTGGCAGGTTTTCAAGGGACCAATAAAGAGGGATCTATTACTACACTTGGGCGTGGTGGTTCAGACCTCTCCGCAGTTGCGTTAGCAGGTGCATTAAATGCGGATAGATGTGAAATTTACTCTGATGTAGATGGCATCTATACAACAGACCCTCGTATAGAACCAAACGCAAAAAAACTAGATACCATTTCATATGATGAAATGCTTGAACTCTCTTCATTGGGGGCTAAAGTGTTGCAGAGTCGTTCAGTAGAGTTGGCAAAAAAACTTAATGTAAAACTATATGCTAAAAGTAGTTTTTCTGACAATAAGGGTACACTAATAACAAAGGAGAGCAATAGTATGGAAGAGGTATTGGTAAGTGGTATTGTCCTTGATAAAAACCAAGCAAGAGTAACGCTTAGAGGTGTTTCAGATAGACCAGGCATAGCAGCTGAGATTTTTACAATGTTGGCTGAAGCAAATATAAATGTTGATATGATTATCCAAAATATGGGAACAGATGGTTCGACAAACCTTGGATTTACAGTGCCACAGAGCGAACATGAAAATGCAAAAAAACTAATGGAAAGTTTCAATCACGATATGCAAGGTATGGATTTTGATGAGCATGTATGTAAGGTATCGGTAGTAGGTGTGGGCATGAAGTCTCACTCAGGTGTTGCTGCCGCAGCTTTTACTGTACTTGCCCAAAACAATATTAATATACAGATGATATCTACCTCGGAGATTAAAATTTCAATGATTATAGACGAAAATTACGGAGAGCTTGCAATCCGTACACTACATGAAGCTTATGGACTAGATAGATAGTATTATGAAACAACTTTTGCAATGGACACTTGAAACGATACGAGAAGAGGAGTCCTGTTTTTCATGGATGGAAGAGCACAGATACGAGTGGACTCCTTTAGTAAAGAGTGCCGTTATGCAAGTTGCAGAGGGAAAGACTATACTTATTGTTACGGATGAGTCACATATATGGTTTAGTACTTATATTTTAAATGCTATAAATAATTTAAGCAAACATAGACCACTTCTACCCTTTTATAAGCTTAGTGAATCTTTTCCCAATCTGCAAAATATACGCTCTACTCAAGATATAGAGCTCCTTGAAGATATGCTGGATATATCTTATCCAAATGGATACTATATCTGGTATATAGGCAGAGGAGATCATCCATATACAAAATTAGTTTACAGAAATAATAATAATTTTTTATGGGTAATGGATGAAGAGGTGCAAAATAGTTTTGCATTACGAAGCGCGGACCCTCTTTTAGATATAAAACTAATACAGCTCTATAAACTGTTTGACTTAACACTTTCAGAAACACTATTTGGAGATTTAGATTTAGAGTTATGAGTATTATATTAATGAGCCAAGTTATTATCACAAGCGACATAGAAGGCACTATAGCTAAGCTTGAAGCACTAAAGACAACTCAGCACTTTGTAAAGATAATCAAAGAAGATACCTTTTTAGTAGAAGATGCAAAACTTGCCATAGAAAAAGCATATATGGCAAGTGAAGAGATTACTATTATCATTCTTGGGGCTAAAAGATTCTCTCCCATAGTACAAAACAAACTCTTAAAAGTTATAGAAGAGCCTCCTCCTAAAAAAGAGTTTATACTTCTTGTGCCGAGTAAAGCAATTATACTAGATACCATACGCTCACGCTTACCTATTGTAGTATTGAATGAAAACATAGAGGAGGAGATGCTAGGATTGGATTTAAATCAGCTCTCTTTGGCTACCGTATACGAGTTCATACAGACACACAAGCGTACAGATGCCAAATCTATGAAGATTTTAGTAGAGAACATTGTAAAAGAGGCTATTTTGTCACAAAGTTATAATCTAGATGAAAAAACCCTCACTCTCTTTTCAAATTCATTTATAGCCTTAGATGTAGGCTCTTCACCCCAGTTTGTATTAAATACACTTCTTTTGAAACTTTTAGCAAGAAAAAAACGCTAAAATATCTGTAGGGTGTTGTGTCCCCACAACACCAATTGTGTAAGTTAAAGGAAAATTCTATTATGTATATCTATAAACTTGGTAACATTTCAGACAAAAAAGCTGTACTCAAGGCACTTGGTGTAGAGAGTGGTGGTGTGGGTATTATGGCAAAAAAGATGGAGCTTCTCTATTTTTTCATTAAAGATTTAAAGGCACCCGCAGCAAACATTCTTAAACAAGATTCTTTAAGTGTTGGAGCAGAACTTGCAGTTCCTGGTGGAGTGATACTCAATGAAAAACCTACTTATGATTGTATTTTAATAGGAACCAAAAAACATATAGAACTTCTTTCTCGCAAAGAGTTGGCACAACCTTTTGGACTAAAATCAGTAGCACTTGAGCTTAAAAAATCTCTCTCCATAAAGAAACAGTATCCTACCAAAATCATGGGTGTGCTTAATGCCAATGATGATAGTTTTTTTGAGGGCAGTAGATTTTTGTCAAATGATGCTATTTCTCAATGTGAGAAGATGATAGAAGAGGGTGCCACTATTCTTGACATTGGTGCAGTCTCTTCTCGTCCTGGATCCGATGTAGTGAGTGAAGATGAAGAGTTGAAGCGTATTAAACCTATATGTGACATTATTAAAGAGAAAAAACTCTATAAAAAAGCTACCTTTAGCATAGACAGTTACACGCCATCGGTTGTAAAGTATGCCCTAAAGAGTGGATTTTCCATTATTAATGATATTACAGGTGCTAGTGATAAAAAGCTCATAGAGTTGGCAGTTAAATATGACGTAAAACTCTGCATTATGCATATGCAAGGCAACCCACAAACCATGCAAAAAAATCCTAAATATGATGATGTTATGGTTGAGGTAAGTGAGTTTTTTGAGGAGCGTATAGCTAAGTGTGAGGCTTTGGGGCTTAGTAGAGAAAACATCATCTTGGATGTAGGCATAGGTTTTGGAAAAACTCTAAAACATAACATTACTCTGATTAAAAATTTAAATCACTTTAAACGCTTTGGGTGTGAACTGCTCATAGGGGCAAGCCGAAAATCGATGATAGACAACATCATCCCTGCTAAAGTAGATGAACGACTCTCTGGAACGCTAGCCATACATATTAAAGCAGTGGAAAACGGAGCAAGCATAATTCGATGCCATGATGTAGCAGAACATAAGCAGGCTTTGGCAGTTTTGGAAGCTATGCTGTAAGTAAAAATTAATTATAAATATTGACATTGTAGCCTATATGTGCTACAATGAATAAGAAAGGATTAAAGATGGCACTAAATGCAACTGTAAGAGCTAGAATAGATGTAGAATTAAAAGAAGATGTAGAAAAAATACTTTCTGAGATAGGGTTAAGTACTTCACAAGCCATTACTATGTTTATGAAAGGCATTAAGCGTGAGAGGGGTATACCTTTTGAACTTAAAATTCCCAATGAAGAAACATTGGCAGCTATGCAAGATGCTGAAATAGGTATTAATATGGAAGAGATTACTCTAGAAGAGATGATTGAAGAACATAAAAGAGGCTATGGTGTTAATAGTTAAGCGACATAAGAGTTTTTTAAAAGATTTAAGAAAAGTACAATTCAGTGATAAATATTTTTCAAAATATATTGTATATATCTCTAAATTTATAGAAGAAATAACTTTGCCAATAGAAGCATTAAATCATCAAGGATAATATTATCAACTTCACACAATACCACACAAAATATTATGCTCACCTATTAACACTACAAAACAGTGCTAACTCTATTGATAAATTATCTCAGTCAATCTTTAACGCTCAAATAGACTTGAACCCTCATCAAGTTGAAGCAGCTTTATTTGCCTTTAAGTCGCCTTTATCAAAGGGGGTTATATTAGCTGATGAAGTGGGTCTTGGTAAAACCATTGAAGCTGGTCTTGTTCTTACTCAGTATTGGAGTGAGAGAAAAAGAAAGATACTTATCATAGCACCATCAAGTCTTAGAAAACAGTGGTCTATGGAGCTTAAAGAGAAGTTCTTTTTAGATAGTTTTATTTTAGATGGCAAAAGCTACAAGGAAGAAGTAGCCAAAGGTAATAAAAACCCTTTTGAACAAAAAGATAAGATAGTTATAACCTCTTATCAGTTTGCTTCAAGACATAATGAAGCGATGTTCTTAGCTGATTTTCAATTAGCAGTCATAGATGAAGCTCATAAGATGAGAAACTACCACCGTGGCGAAAAAGCTAAAATGTCATTTGCTATTGCCAATGCTCTAAGAGAAACAAAAAAGATTTTACTTACGGCTACCCCACTCCAAAACTCTTTACTTGAAATATATGGCTTAGTAAGTGTTATAGATGATTTTGTATTTGGAGATAAAAAGTCTTTTAGAAAACAATTCTCCTCAACTGCTTTAACTACAAGCGATATGAGCGACCTCAAAGAGAGACTAAAACCAATAGTAAAAAGAACGCTTAGAAAAGATGTAGTGGAGTATATTAACTACACTAAAAGAATACCAATAGTTG
>JAUXGC010000076.1 GCA_030622375.1 Sulfurovum sp. | reverse complement strand
TAGGCTATAACTCATTAGTGAAATTAAGATATAATTTTCAAATAAAAATTTAAAGGACTTAAATATGGCAAAATATGTAGAGCTAACAGCAGATAACTTCGAAGATACAGTAAAAGATGGTGTTACAATGGTAGATTTTTGGGCTCCTTGGTGCGGACCTTGTAGAATGATTGCTCCAGTTGTAGAAGAACTAGCAGTTGACTTTGATGGAAAAGCGACTATTGCTAAAGTAAATACAGACGAGCAACAAGATTTGGCTGTAAAATACGGCATTAGATCAATCCCAGCGATCCTTTTCTTTAAAGATGGTGAAGTGGTAGACCAAATGGTAGGTGCAGCTTCTAAAGATGCATTTGCAGAAAAAATAAACGCACAACTGTAATCCAACAGCGAGCCATATCTTTGAATATGGTTCGCTCACATAAAACTCCTTCCTAATAAAATAATTAATCAAGCTTTACCATAGTATAATTTGTTTAACTATTTTAAGGATTTCAAATGCTAGATTGTGCGATTATAGGTGGCGGACCAGCTGGACTTACGGCAGGGCTTTATGCAACACGTGGTGGACTTAAGAACGTCACAATGTTTGAGATGGGTATGCCTGGTGGGCAAATTACTCAAAGTTCTGAGATAGAGAATTATCCAGGTTTTTATGAGCATGGCAAGACAGGTATGGATTTTATGGATACTTGGCAAGAGCAGTGTTTTGCTTTTGGGCTAAAGCATGAGATGAAAAAAATAGAACGAGTAGCTAAAATAGGCGAACATTTCAAAGTTACTTTTGAAAATGGTGAGTCAGTCGAAGCGATGACTGTCATAGTTTGTACGGGAAGTACACCCAAAAGAACAGGCATTAAGGGTGAATCTGAACTCTGGGGAAAAGGTGTCAGTACTTGTGCCACTTGTGATGGTTTTTTTTATAAAGGCAAATCGGTAGCTGTTCTTGGTGGTGGCGATACAGCACTTGAAGAGGCACACTATCTCTCCAATATCTGTGTAGAGGTTAATTTAATCCATAGAAGAGATGAGTTTAGAGCCTCTCCTTCAACAGTAGATAGAGTTAAAAGAACAGAAAATATTAATATTATAACCGACACGATTATCGAAGAGATAGAGGGCGATGCAATGGGAGTTACTGGGCTTAAACTGAAAAATAAGAAAACAGGCAAAGCCTCCAATCTTGAAGTGCCTGGCATCTTTATATTTGCTGGACATGATGTAAATAATGCTGTGCTCAAAGATGAGAATGATGAGTTCATATGTAAAATGAATGAGTGGGGTCAAGTGGTTGTAGATTTGAGTATGAAAACATCAATATCTGGACTTTTTGCAGCAGGTGATATGCGAATAGAAGCACCCAAACAAGTAGTTGTGGCAGCGGGTGATGGTGCAACAGCAGCACTGCAAGTTATCTCATACATTCAAGAACAGGCATAAGGAAACATAAATGGTAAAAGTTGGTATAGTTGGTAGTACAGGCAGAATGGGCGAGCATCTTATAAAAAATGTGTTAGATAATGAGATATTGACACTTAGTGGATTGCATATATTTGATGAGTTGAAAGTAACTGTACCAGATGATGTATTGGTTACAAACAGTATGAAAGTACTCCTTGAAGTATGTGATGTAGTTATAGATTTTTCTGCTCCTGTGGCTACTCAAGAACTTTGTGAAGAGGCTCTAAAAAATCCTACAGCACTTGTTATAGCAACTACAGGATTTACTGCACACCAACAAAATCTTTTAACCGAAGCTTCTAAAGAGATGCCAGTGCTCTATGCTTCAAATATGTCCGCAGGTATTGCATTGCTTAAACAGTTAGTTGAAAAAGTGGCAGCGACACTTACAGATTTTGATATAGAGATAGTTGAGCAGCATCATAAGCATAAGGTAGATGCACCATCTGGAACAGCACTTACTTTGGGTGAGTTTGCAGCCAAAGGACGCGGATTGGATTTGGATGCAGTGCGTGTGAGTGGAAGAGATGGGCAGATAGGTGCAAGAACTAAAGATGAGATAGCAGTGATGGCTCTTCGTGGTGGCGACATTGTGGGTCGTCATACAGTTGGTTTTTATAATGATGGTGAGTTTTTAGAGTTAAATCATACAGCCACGAGCAGAGAGACATTTTCAAAAGGTGCCATTCGTGCAGCGATATGGCTTGCAAAACAAGAGAGTGGACTCTACTCTATAAATGACTGTTTAGGAATTTAATATGTGTGCAATTGTAGGTGTATTTGGTGCAAAAAAAGCTTCTACTGTAGCATACTATTCCCTGTTTGCTATGCAACACAGAGGGCAGGAAGCTACTGGTATCTCTGTAGCTAATGGAGAGCGTATCTCTATTTATAAAAAAAAGGGTATGGTTGCAGATGTATTTTCTCAACCTACACTTGATAGTTTGGATGGAAAATGTGCAGTAGGACATAATCGCTACTCCACAGCAGGTAGTGAATCTGCCGATGATTCCCAACCTGTATTTGCAAAATACAAATTGGGCGAAATGTCTATTGTGCATAATGGTAATCTTGTCAATAAGCAGAAAGTAAGAGATGAACTTATAGATAAAGGTGCGATTTTCCAAACTGATATGGATACAGAGAATATTATACATCTTATAGCAAAGTCTCAAGAAGCTTCTTTGGTTGATCGTATTAAAGATATGCTAACAAAAATAGAGGGTGCATACTGTTTGGCAATTCAAAGTCGCTCAAAAATGTTTGTTATTCGTGATCGTTTTGGTATCCGTCCGCTCAGTTTAGGAAAACTCAAGGATGGTGGCTGGATAGTATCTAGTGAAACATGTGCTTTTGACTTGGTTGGAGCAGAATTTGTGCGTGATGTAAATCCTGGAGAGATGATTATTTTTGAGGAGGGCAAAGAGCCAAAATCAGAACAGATATTTAAAGCAGATTATCATCCGTGTGCTTTTGAGTATATATATTTTTCTAGGCCAGACTCTACTATAGATGGTAAAAATGTATATGAGACCAGACTTAAGATGGGAAAAAGATTGGCAAAAGAGACACCAGTAGATGTCGACTTAGTGTTACCTGTACCAGATAGCGGTGTTGCAGCAGCAAAAGGGTATGCCGATGGTCTTGGTGTTCCTTTTGAGATGGGTATTGTGCGTAACCATTATGTAGGAAGAACATTTATTGAGCCAACACAAGAGATACGAGACTTAAAAGTAAAACTTAAGCTCTCTCCTGTAAAACACTTAATCAAGGGAAAAAAAGTAGCGATTATTGATGATTCACTTGTACGTGGTACAACCTCCAGACAAATAGTAAAAATGCTATTAGATGCTGGAGCTAAAGAGGTTCATATGCGTATCGCAGCACCCGAGATAAAGTACCCTTGTCGTTACGGCATAGATACCCCTACACAAGCTGAGCTTATCTCAGCAAATTTCAGTCTAGATGAGATTGCCAAAAAGATTGGCGCTACCTCTTTAGGTTTTCTCTCTATTGAAGGACTTAAAGAGTCACTTGGTAATAACAGAACTTACTCTTTGGTAAGTTTTGATGGAAATTATTTTGCTGGCGGTAATGCAGATAGTCCTTCTTGTAGTGATTGTTAAGTAAAAGTTAAAATCACTTTACATTTATATAAATATATGCTATATTGTTAACTAATATTAACAAAAAGAGTCTATATCATGGATATATTTGCAAATAAATTTCCTACGGGTAACCTAATATATAATAAAGATACTCGAGAGTTTATCTTTAACTATACGCATGACAATCCTATATCTCTCACTATGCCATATTCAGGTAAGAGCTATATATCTCACTATCATCTACATCCTATTTTTGATATGCATATGCCAGAGGGTTATCTCTTTGAAATGTTGAAAAATCTTCTTACAAAAGAATATGGTAAGCTAGATGACTATACACTCTTTACACATCTTTCTAAAAATATAGAAGGGTACATTACTTACCAAGATGAACATAAAGAAGAAACAGTTTTAAACTTAGATGATATCATTAATGATGAGAACAAAAATCTTTTTTCTAAACTAGTAAATATGTTTTTAAATAATTCTGCTATCGCTGGGGTGCAGCCAAAAGTTTTGGCAACATTACGAGATAAGGCGACACTTTCATCTAAAGAATACATTGTTAAAAGTTTTGGAGATGAATACCCACATCTGGCAGAAAATGAATACTTTTGCATGAAAGCACTAGGTTATGCAGGTATAAAAACACCTAAATTCTGGCTCTCTAAAAATAAACAACTTTTTATAGTAGATAAATTTACATATAAAAAAGAGAATGGTGATTTTTATGGGTTTGAAGAGTTTTGTGTACTTTTTGGTCATACTAAAGATAAAAAATATTATGGTAGTTATGAACAGATAGCAAAAGCTATTACAAAGATATCGACCCATAAAAAAGAAGACCTTGAACAGTTTTTTAAGATGATAGTGATGAATTATCTACTTAAAAATGGAGATGCACATTTGAAGAACTTTGGCATACTCTATGAAGCAGGGATGAAAAATCGTTTTTTAGCACCTGCCTATGATGTTGTTTGTACTAATATCTATCTACCTAAAGATAAGCCCGCATTGACACTTTTAGGTAAAAAGGTCTGGCTTTCAAAACAAGATTTGGTCACATTTGGACAAAAGTATTGTCTGCTTACTCAAAGAGAAGCATTGGAGTGTTACGAGAAGTGTATAGAAGCTATAAAGATGATACGTGAAGAGATTGTGCAGTATGCCAAAGAGAATGAAGAATTTCAAAGTTTTTCTGAATATTTTATAAAGATACTTGACTTCTCTCTGAATGAAAACAGTATAAAAACCTATAAGGATATATCTTATGGAATTCTATGAGATAGGAGAGCTTATAAAAACATCTAGAAAAGAGAAAAAACTAAGTCAGAGTGCACTTGCAAAAAAGGTCGGCACTACAAGACAAACACTCTCAAAACTTGAAAAAGGATTGATAGATAAAGTCTCTTTACAACTCTTTATCAAGGTACTTGAAACACTTGATAAAGAGTTAAAATTGGAGGATAAAAAGCCTTTTTATTATTTTGACCCTAAAAGTCTTTAAGGCTGTTTTTTCGTTTCTCTTTCTCTTCTATCCCACTTGTCCCAAATCTACGAACTAACTCCTGCTTGACTCTATCTGGTGAGATTTCTCTGTGTCCTAAACCTACAAGAGTGTGGTAAAGTAAGTCAGCTGATTCGTAGATGACTTGCTCATCACTCTCTTCGTTGATAGCAACACACACTTCTGAGGCCTCTTCACGGATTTTACTAAGCATAAGCTCTTTATCTTCAAGTAATTTTTTAGTCCAAGATTTTTCTTCTGTAAGAACATTTTTACGCTCTAGTATAGTATGGTAAAGGGTATCGACTACGCTATAAATAGCATCTGTATTTACCTCTTTTCCCAAGATGACTTTATCTTGCATTACAGAAGTAAAAAAACAGCTTTTTCTTCCTGTATGACATGCTACACCGTTTTGTTTTATTTTCAATATCACTGTGTCGGAATCGCAGTCAAGAAGAACATCTTTTATCTCTTGCGTATGATTAGAGCTTTCACCCTTTTTCCAGATACGTTGTTTACTGCGACTGAAGTAGTGTGCGAAACCTGTAGAGAGTGTAAGATTATAGGCTTCTTCATTCATATAAGCAAGCATGAGTACTTGAGAAGTTTCATGATCTTGTGCTATAGTTGGGATAAGGGGATTTTTGTTCCAATCAATATTCATAATAAATTTCTCCAGAATATGTAGGGGCGAACCTATGTGTTCGCCCTTTAAGGTTAGTCAAATGCAAGAGTAAATGGGTCAACACATGGGTTGACCCCTGCGGGGTTACTGTTGTGTACTTAAAAGTTTTTCTTTATTTTGTGTATTTACCCAAATATTTGGTACTGCTCCACCAGGGGTTAAAAAGATCTTTGCATCTTTGTTTACTCTGAGTGCTTCGTTGAATTTCCCTTGTGTTCTGATCTGTTCTAGTTGGAGAAGTTCAGGAGTAAGTGACTTTGC
>JAUXGC010000106.1 GCA_030622375.1 Sulfurovum sp. | reverse complement strand
TGCGTCAGTGGTGGAACGGTAGACACGCTACCTTGAGGGGGTAGTGCCCTAGTGGTGTGGAGGTTCAAATCCTCTCTGACGCACCATTCTTATGAAATATTTTCTACTATTATCCTTAATTTCTTACTATTTTATAAGTTTATAAGTTTAACTTGTGCTATAATGGCTCCATCTATAATTAAAAAAGGAAAAAAAATGACAAAAGCAGACTTCGTAGAATTAGTACAAAAAAATGGAGAATTTAGTAGTAAAGCAGTGGCAGAGAAAGCAGTAAAAGCTTTTACTAGCTCAATAACAGAAGCACTTGTAAAACAAGAATCAATTTCTTTGATTGGGTTTGGAACATTTTCTACAGTCAAAGTAGCTGAGAAAACTGGTAAAATTCCAGGAACAGATAAAACATATACTAAGGCAGCACATATTGCTCCAAAATTTAAAATTAGTAAAGCACTTAAAGACGTAGTAGCTGCAGGTTAATCTTCAATTTCACTGTTTGCTATCCTTTTTGGATGGCGAGCAACCTTTCTCTCATATTTCTCAATTTAAAACTATACTATTATTAATACTAAGATGTATTAAGTACATAAAGGAATTTTATGAAATTAAAAGATGTTATTGGACTGGGTGTAGCAGGAAACTTTGCTCACCATTTGGAGCAGGCTGGCGAACTTGAAGATTTTAAAAATGTTATTACTTCTGAGCCTGATGCACCAAAAGGTATATTTCCTTTCTATCTGCCAAATTCAGACTCATTTTTGGGTCTTTACTCTATAGGAACAGATACTCTAAACCTACCAGAGTATGAAGCAAATGCACAAGTAGAACCAGAGATAGCAGTACTTTTTAATATTGTGTATGATGAAAATAGAAATGTGATAGATTTGATAGCACAAAAATTTACTACTTTTAATGATTGTACTATTCGCAAAGAGGGAGCTAAAAAGATTTCAGAAAAGAAGTCTTGGGGTGTGAACTCTAAAGGTATAGGCGATAAGTGGATAGCCATAGATAGATTTGAAGAGGGTGGAGTCATGGATAATTATCATCTCTGCTCTTTTGTCAAACGTGATGGTATATTACACTCTTATGGCGTAGATGCACCACTGCTTGGTTATAGTTATTTTTATACTAAGTTAAAAATATGGCTTATTGATAAAATGAATAACCAAAAAGATTTTGGACCACTAGAAAATATAGCAACACACCTTAAATCATGCAATTATCCAAAACAGGCACTCATCTCCATAGGTGCAACTGCTTATGCCAAGTTTGGTGAAGAAAATTATTTAAAAAGTGGAGATGAAGTGTATGTGATTGCTTATGATATGCGTACTGATAAGCCTGACTTCAAGAGATCACAGAGTAAAGTTATACTGCACCAAAAGGTGCAGTAGCAGACCTTAGTTTCCAAACCACCCTTTTACTCTATCAAATGCTCCATCAAAAGTACTTTTATGTGGTTTACTCTCTACACCGTAACTCTCTTGAAGCTGCTCAAGTAACTCTTTTTGTTCTTTGTTGATTTTTTTAGGTAAAATCATCCTAACCTGTGCAACAAGGCGACCCCTTCTTCCTCCATGTACATCTTCTACACCCTTTCCTTCAAAGATAAACTGCTCTTTATCTTTAGTGCTCTGCTTGAGAGATAATTCCAGTTCTCCTTCAAGTGCCGGGATTACAATAGTCTCTCCTAAAATAGCTTGTGTAAAAAATATAGGTACTTCTACATAGATATCTTTTCCATTGCGTATAAAGTTTTCATCTTCCTCAACATGGAATGTAAGGTAAAGATCGCCTCTAGAGCCATTTTTACTCTCATTCCCATACCCTTGTGCGCGTAATCTGTTTCCACTATCTACGCCTGCAGGAATTTTTATACTAACAGTGTCATCTTCTTCGTGATATCCTCTTCCACTACAGCTATTGCATCTATGTGCAATACTTTGCCCTTCACCTTGACATTTTGGGCAAGTTTGTGCAAACTGCATAGCTCCCTGTCTCATAAGAACCTGACCTTGACCCTGACAGTAGTCACAAGTCTCTAGTTTGGCATCTTTTGCACCTGTGCCTTTACAGTCATCACAAGGTGTTTTAAATGTAATGTCTATTTTTTTATCACATCCAAACACTGCTTCTTGGAATGCCAAAGGGAGTTCCAATTCAAAATCAAGAGCATACTTTTGACTAGGGTCTCTACGTGTATGTCCGAAGCCACTACCAAAGCCACCACCCGTACCTCCAAACATAGAGTTGAATATATCCATGATGTCATCCATGCCACCACCAAAACCACTACCCATACCTTGACCATCTAAACCAGCTTTTCCATAACGGTCATAGACACCCCTCTTCTCTTCATTGCTTAAGACTTGATATGCTTCATTGACTACCTTAAACTTATCTTCTGCCTCTTTGTCGTCATGGTTTCTGTCTGGGTGGTATTTCATCGCAAGTTTTCTATAAGACTTTTTAAGCTCTGCACCAGAACAATCTCGGCTTACTTCCAATACTTCATAATAACTCATCTCTGCCATATGTTCAATCTCCTAAAAAATGGGGATAATTTTCGCGAATTCTACCATAATTTTGCTATAATCACAAAAATATTTTAAAAGGTTTAAAAATGCTTGTTCATATAGTAATGTTTAAATTTAAAGAAGATAATAAAAAAGCCAATACTATTCAAGCAAAACAGATGCTAGAAAACCTTATGGGCGCAGTACCAAGCTTAAGAAGCATAGATGTTGGTATAAATTTTGTAGAGGCAGATAGAGCTATGGATTTAAGTATTATTGCTACATTTGAAAGTAAAGAGGGACTAAATATGTACGATGTGCACCCTGAGCATCAAAAAGTAGTTACTTTTATCAAAAGTGTGGCTGAGTACTCCAAGGCATCTGATTATTTGAGAGATTAAATGAAAAGCTATAAAATAGAAGCTTTTGAAAATTTAGTAGATGCCTTTGGCTCTCTGCCATCTATAGGTAAAAAGTCTGCCATACGACTAGCATATCATGCAGTTATGGAAGATGGATTTGCTGCTATGAAATTAGCTCATGCTATAGAGACAGGAGTCAATGCCATACATAAGTGCAGCAAGTGTCACAATATGAGTGAAGATGAATTATGCAGTATCTGCTCGGATCCATACCGTGATAGCTCCAAACTTTGTATTGTGCAGAGTGCAAAAGATATTTTAACCATAGAAGAGAGTGGACAGTTTAATGGTGTATATTATGTAATTTCAGAAGTAAGAGATTTGGATGAGGCACATCTTTTTTATGCAGTAGGGGGTGTAGATGAAATTATTTTTGCATTTCCTCCAAGTATAGCTACGGATACTATGATACTCTATATAGAAGATAAATTGAAAGGTTTTGAAGTAAAATTTACAAAAATTGCACAAGGCATTCCTACAGGGGTAGAGTTAGAGAATGTAGATATGGTGTCTCTCTCAAGAGCCATGCAGGCAAGGGTAAAGATATAGGCTATTGGCTCTACTTCTCACATTTGTTATCTATGTAGTCTTGTACAAGTTTTCGTACATTTGCATAGACAAAAGAGTCCTTATATCCCTCCATTTTTCCACCACTTGCATTTGGATGTCCGCCACCATTTCCTATGTGGGCTGCCATTTGTGAAACATCTAGCTTATTATTGCTCCTCAAAGAGAAATTTCCTCTAAAATTTATATCCATATAGAAGTCATAATCTGGGTTGTTTAACATACAAGTATTACCTATAATAGATACATTTCCTACATTGTATCCTAGAATACCCTTGTAGCCTTTATAGTTTATAGTAAGACGCTGTTTCTCTTTGGTTAAGAGGTCTGTCACATAAAAAGCTACGAGATTATCTTTTGTATTATTTTTCTCTTGTTTAAAAAAACTTTTTTTGATTTGATGTAAATCATCATCTAGTTGTATGGGAGCATTTTTATCTTCTACTCTCTGTTTTGCTGCTTCTATAAGTGAAAGTTTAAAGTCTCTATCTTGTTTGGGAAATAGTATGCGATTTACTTCTCTTGCCCCAGAAATCATTCCAAGCATTACTTTTCCATATTCAAAAAGTGCATCACTGCTAACCCAGATATCAATAGCATTAATCGCCTGAACAATAGGAGCTAAGTCATTGTTTTTATCAAAAGCATAATGCTCTTGTACCCAAGCATAAGTGATAAGTGTTGCACAGCGGGAAGTGTCTAGTTTATACCAAGCAAAACGCTCAGCTGCCGCACTGCCTGTAGCATGGTGGTCAAGCAGTTGTAGTTTTGCACCTATGCGTATAGACTCTCTCTCTATATGATTTCCCTCTTTTGTCGTAAGGTTTAAATCTGTTATAAGTATGAGTGTTTCCAGACTTTCCCCATATAAAAACTTATCTTGTTCAATCTTCTTTACTATCTCTTCAAGACGAGCCATGACTTCTGGACCATAGTTTGCATTGTAGCATTCTATGTTTTTGAAACATTGTGTAGATAGGTATTGACACCCATACCCATCAAGGTCTATGTGAGAGAGGTGGTAAACATGTTGCTGCATAAAAGTACCTTTTTAATAATTTTTAATAATATAAAAATACGACTAATTGTATGGAGAGTGTAGTTTTTTAGCTTTGTTTAAAAATCGTTTTTATTTATAGTATATCTCCCAAAGTGAGACCATTTAAAAAATCATCTATCTTGGTTTGAAAATTTGCTAAAAATGGTGAGATACAACAAGTTCCTACAACCCCACTTGGGCATGTGTGTGCATAGCTGACACAGTCAAATACTACAGGCGGTTTACCTTCTGCCGCAACAATAATACTATTTACTGTAATGTCATTTATATCTCGTGTAAGGAGAAAACCACCATGTGCGCCTTTGTGTGACTCCAAAATACCTTGTTTGGCAAGGCTTTGTAAAATTTTAGCTAAAAAACTTTTGGGGATATTGAGCTCTTTTGCCAATTGTTCAGCCCCTATAGGCTTATCTGATTTTCGTATAGAGCCTAAAGAGAGGAGAGCATACTCACTTGCACGTGTCAATAACATTCTGTAAGCCTTTGAGCATAAAGTTTTTACAATTTACTAATT
>JAUXGC010000073.1 GCA_030622375.1 Sulfurovum sp. | reverse complement strand
TGGCGACTTCAGTCCCACCTACAATCTGCACAAATTCATATTTTCAATGCTCAAAAAAGCAATAAATTACAAATAAACACGAATTTTCATGAGCTAATAAACTTTGGGTGGGACTAAAGTCTCCACTTCCTTTTTATGTGTTAGTCTCAAATAGCGAATTGACACTCTCATTGTTGTGTACTCTTCTGATGACTTCACCGAGCATTGGTGCCGTTGACAACATTTTAATCTTTTTAGACTGTCTTGTCATAGGAATAGTATTTGCTACCACAAGCTCATCAAGTGCCCCCTCTTCTATGCGGTCATAAGCGGGTCCTGAAAGTACAGGATGAGTACAACAAGCCATTACTGAAGTTGCACCTAATTTTTTCAGTGCATCTGCTGATTTTACAATCGTTCCAGCTGTATCTATCATATCATCAATCAAAATAATATCTTTACCCTTTACATCACCGATTATATTCATTATTTCACTCTCATTGGCTTTTTCACGACGCTTATCAACGATAACTATATCTAAATCCAGTTTTTTTGCAAAATATCTTGCCCGTGCAACACCACCAATATCTGGAGAAGCGATAACCGGATTTTTAAATTTTTTAGCTTTTATATAATCTATAAAGAGAATAGCCCCATAAAGATTGTCTACAGGAATGTCAAAAAAGCCTTGTATCTGTGAAGCGTGAAGGTCAACAGTTACCATACGAGTTATGCCTGCTGACTCCATGAGGTTAGCTACAAGTTTTGCCGTAATAGGTACTCTAGGTGCGGCTTTTCTGTCTTGTCTGGCATATCCATAGTATGGCACTACAGCAGTGATAGAGCTTGCAGATGAACGTTTGAGTGCATCTACCATAATAAGCAACTCCATTAAATTGGCATTTGCTGGTGCAGAAGTTGGCTGGATGATAAAAACATCTTTACCACGTACACTCTGGGAAATTTGTATAGAGATTTCGCCATCTGAAAAACGCTTAATAGAGGCTTCAGAGAGTGGCATATTAAGATAGGTCGCTATCTCTTTGGAGAGTTCAGGGTTTGATGTTCCAGAAAAAATCATATATCCACTCATGGAGTTGTACCTTTATATCTGTTTTGTTACGCGTATTTTACACAAAATATTATAAAAAGGGGATTTAAAGCTCTATGGTATTACACTTATATATACACTATAACAATTATGGACAGAGATGATACGAAAAATCTTCAGAAAAAAACCATCTAGTAAAGGTAAAATAGATACTTTTTTAGAAAAGTATAATTTACCCAAAGGCTATCTAGCAATTAATAGACGCATGATAACCATGGGTGTATTTGTGGGATTATTTTGGGCTTTTATTCCTATGCCTATGCAAATGCTTGCAGTCATGGCTATAACACCATTTATACGTTTTAATGTTCCTGTTGCCCTTTCAACCGTATGGCTAAGCAACCCTCTCACTATGCCTCCTATGTACTATATCGAATATATTACAGGTAATTTTATTTTAGGAAGAGAAGGATTGTCAGATATTGAACTCACCATGAGTTGGTTTACTAAAAATTGGGATGCTATTGTTGTCCCTCTCTATGTTGGTACTGCATTTTACTCTATTGTGGTTTCAAGTATTGTTTATATTGCGCTCAATTGGCTTTGGATAGCATCAGTGAAAAGTGAACGAGAAGAGCGTAAAAAAAGAAGTTGGGGGAAAATAACTAGAAAAAAATAATTTTCTAACAGATTACACCCCCACCAAGTAATCTATTATCATCATAAAAAGCAGCCATTTGCCCATAAGCCAATCCAAAAACAGGCTCATCAAGAACAACTTTGGCTCTATCATCCTTTATAACAACATGACAAGGCACGGCGTTAGTGCGATAGCGTACTTTAACATGACACACAAATTCTGTTAATGGCTCAAAAAGATTAATATCTTTTACTTCAAACTCATTCTCTTCAAGCTTCTCTTTTGTACCAACAATTATCTGATTTTCTTTAGGCTTAATGGCAAGTACAAAGTGTGGGTCATGTGCGCCATTCACAAAAAAACCTCTACGCTTACCTATAGTGTAGTGCATATAGCCTTTATGGGTACCTACAACATTACCTTCAGAATCCAAAGTTTCCCCTGGTATATCAATATTCATATGTTTAGCAAGTACTTCATCATAACTGTTTTCTACAAAACATATTTCCGAACTCTCTTTTTGAATAGCAAAGTCTTTAAGTACCTCTATATTTGCAGCATAAGCCTTTACATCATCTTTTTTCCATGAGGCGAGAGGGAAAATGAGTCTAGGCAAAACCTCTTTTTTTACTTTACACAGAAAATAACTCTGATCTTTGCTTGGGTCATCAGCCATATAAAAATATTTTCCATCACAATGCACATAATGACCTGTAGCAATATAATCTGCCTTTATGCTATCGGCAAAATCTATCATTTTTCCAAATTTTATAGTTCTATTGCACACTACGCAAGGATTTGGTGTCAAACCATCTTTATAGCTCTCAACAAAATAATTATAAACTTCTTTCTCAAACTCTTTACTCAAGTCGTAAAAATGGACTTTTATACCCAAATAATCCCCTACTCTTTGTGCTTTGGCATAATTATCCTCATGATAACCCTCTTTATGATGAAGCTTCATATAAACGCCTTCTACCTCATATCCATCTTTTTGGAGTAAAATAGCTGCAACAGTAGAGTCAACCCCACCGCTCATACCTACCAATACTTTTTTTCTCATATTGTAATCTCGCCTATCTGTATAGCCATCTCTCCATCAACATTGACTAAAGCACCCTTGGCTATATTTCTATTTTTTACTATTAGGTTTATCTCTTTTGGATTTAAAGATTCAACTTCTATAGTATCCCCTACTTCAAATCTTCTAATCTGAACTACACAAAAAGAGCATTTTACTATGTCATATTTTTTACTCTTGGAGAGAGAGATACTCTTTTCATTGTTCTGCATGGTGCTTATTTTAGCAGTATTATTTTTTTGACTTACTCTCCCTTTTGCGCAAACTTTATCTTTGTGTAAAATTATTATTTCTATGTTGCTAACTCCCAAAAGAAGTATATCTCCCTCGGTAAGTTTTTCTAAACGACTTATCTTTACTTGAATAAAAGGAAGTATCAGTTCATATTCAGGATAAAGCTTATATTTTTGCATCATTTTTTCCAGTTGGAAAGTTTGCATCTCACTCTTCATTAATATCTCCAATGAAATGCTCCAAAAGATACTCTTTATTTGCAACTAAAAGGTCGTCTGGAACCTCTTGACCTATAGAAAAATAACTCATAGGAAGATTGTAAAGCAACATAAAGTTCAGTAAAGTACCAAAATGTCTAGTTTCGTCAAACTTGGTAATAATTATAGAGTTAAGATTTAAAAAAGAAAAATTTTTATATATATCTTCCATATCTTCATATTTAACTGTTGCCGAGAGTACGAGATTAACCTCTATATCTTTTTGAATATCAGAATTTACAAACTCTACTGTTTTAATAAACTTTTGAGTATCATAAGGAGACATTCCAGCCGTATCAACAAGAATAATATCATACTCTTTTAAGGCTTCCAGCTTCTCTCTAAAATCATTTACAGAAGAGATGGAAATATGCTCTATCTGCATAATATCTGCGTAATGAGCAAGTTGTTCTATGGCACCTACTTTGTAGCTGTCAAGATTAAGAAGTACTACCTTGTATGACTTCTCTAGTAAATAGGCATATCGTGCTGCAAGCTTTGCAATAGTTGTAGACTTGCCAACCCCAGTAGGACCTACTAACATTATTATTTTTGGTATATCAAAAATTTCTTTTTTGACTTTAAGTACTTCATCTATCTCTTCAAATAGATAAGAGACCAAAAGTGACTTATCCTCAATAACTTCTGTATTTACAAGTGATATAAATATTTTATCAAGCCAACTCTCTGCAATGCCTTTTTCCATAAAAAGTGTTTTGACTTCTTTGGTAATGGAACTAGACTCATTTACTTCTAGTAATCCATCTCTCATCTGTTCCAACTCTATTTTGAGTTCATCTATCTCTTCCAATAGTGCCCCAGCCTCATTGTTACTGATACCATCTATCTCTAGTTCATCAAAAGACTTCTCCATAAATATCTCTTTTGGTATAGAAACTACTATCTCACAACGTAATTGCCCATCATCATACTCTACTTGTTTTGCAGAGGCTATAGATACTTCATTGCCATACTTTTGGACTGCTTGCTTGTAAGCACTCTTAAGGTTTGAAGCCACAAATGTTTCACTTATCATATATTTACCCCTTCATCATTGACAATGGAATCAAAACCGAATCTCTCTGCATCCAAGACGGGTGAGGCAAAGTTAAGCTATTTGTATCCATTTTTACATTTTCATAAAATATTATATCTATATCTAAGGTTCTTGGTCCATCTTTAAAAAGACGTTTGCGTCCAAAAACTTTCTCTACATGCAGTATGTATTGCAACAGCTCTTTAGGCATAAGTCTTGTCTCTATCAAGATAAGAGAGTTATAAAAATAATCTTGCTTCAAGTAGCCAAAAGGCGGATTTTTTAAAATAGGTGCTGTTTCAATAATATGCATAAAAGGTGAACGCTTCAAATACCAAAAAAGATGTTCAAAACGACGCAATACATCACCAACATTCCCACCAATACCAAGCAGCGCCTTATATCCACTACGAGAAGAAGCCATATATGGAAAATGCCTCTTTCGTATCAGGGTATTTGTATTTTTTAAAACTCTTTTTATCATAGCACGACCCTACAATACTACTGCTTTTCCATCTATCATGGCTACCATATCTTCAATACGGATACCAAACTCATTAGGTACATAAATCCCTGGTTCAATCGTATAAACCATGCCATCTTCAATAATTGTATCTGACTTAGTTGAAATGTATGGCATCTCATGAATATCTAGTCCTACACCATGCCCAGTAGAGTGGACATAGTACTCTCCAAATCCTGCCTTGGTGATAACATCACGCGTAAGAGCATCTACTTTTTTAGCTTTCATCCCAGAACGAACTTTAGATATGGCATTATCATGAGCTTTCAGTACCGTATCGTATGCTTTTTGTATTTTTTTACTATTAAATTTTTGTTTAGTATTGAATTTAATATTTTTAGATACTTGTACTGTACGTGTACGATCTGAGCAGTAGCGTTTATATTTTAACCCTGCATCCACTAAAAGTAAAACATCTTTTGTAAGTTTGGTTTTTGTCGGCATAGCATGTGGCTTGGCTGCATTTTTATTTATGGCAACAATAGGGTCAAAACTTAACTCGTATTTGCCAAAACTACTCAAAATACTTTTTGCCGTATGGGTCAATGCATACTCACTGTCTCCAAAACCATTTTTGCTAAACTCTTTGGATAAATTTTTAAAAGCTTTTGCACCAAGCTTTGCAGCTTGTGCTAACATTTTCAACTCTTTATCGCTTTTAACTATGCGTTTTTTATGTGAAAAATCTAAGTATGGGTTAAATATGATTTTAGTATGTGAAGTAATCTTTTCAAATCCTGCAACAGACCACTCTTTAGGATCAAAAATAACTTTTTTTACTTTGGCTTTTTTAAGTAGTTTAACTGCAGTTCCGTATAGATTGTCATCTATTACTACTTTTGCACCCTTTACACTCTGTTTTGCTTCAATAGTATAACGACTATCAGTGATAAAAAATGCTTCACTGCCAAGTGAAAGATAAATTGCATTATCGCAACTGTATCCACACTCATAATATATAGCATTTTCATTTTTTAGTATATAGTTCATCGCTAGTAAAATATTATTTTTTCTCTGCTTTAGCTTTTGACTGTGCTTCTTCCATGGCAGCTTTTTCAGACAACCTCTGCACCATTCCCATCATTGCCAAGTGATAGCCAAATGGTCCCATACCCAAAATCTGACCCATACATACTGGTGCAATTAGCGACTTATGCCTAAACTCTTCTCTTTGGTGAATGTTTGAAAGATGTACTTCAAGAGTAGGAAGATTTATTGCAGCAATAGCATCTCGAATAGCGATAGAGGTGTGCGTATAGGCTGCCGGATTAATAATAATCCCATCTGCATCGCCTAAACACTCCTGAATTTTATCAACAATTTCACCTTCTAAATTACTTTGAAAAAACTCAATTTCAATTTTATTTTGATCTGCAAATGATTTCATTTGTGCATGAATATCTTCTAATTTCATAGGACCATAAATATTTTGTTCTCTAATGCCTAACATATTTAAGTTTGGACCTTGGATGACTACAATTTTCATTTTTTACCTTATTTGTATTATTTTAAGTATTATTTTATCTAATATTAGTTTAATACCTACCGATGCTAAACTAAATTTATCATAC
>JAUXGC010000088.1 GCA_030622375.1 Sulfurovum sp. | reverse complement strand
TGAATTGTTAGTAGCTTACAAGCTTTGGACAGATGAGCAATAAGCACATCTAGCACTTCATTCTCCTCTTTGGAGAAATCATGCAAAACATAGGCAGACACTTGAGATTTATGTTCTGGCTTACCTATTCCTACTCTTACCCGCAGGTACTCTTTTGTAATATGTGTATCGATAGATTTTAATCCATTATGCCCACCATTACCGCCACCTTTTTTAAAACGCACCGCCCCAAATGGAAGATCAATATCATCATGAATAATAATAATTTTATCTTGCTCTACTTTATAAAAATGTTTCACTGCCTGCAAACTTTTGCCAGAGAGGTTCATAAATGTAGTGGGTTTTAAAAAAAGTGAATTGGCAGAACGATAAAGCTTGCCATGAAAAGAAGTTTTGGAAATATCTCGAGCCGTAAAGCCGTCGATAGCGGAGTCATCAATAAGTTTATCGATGACCTTAAAGCCTATATTGTGACGTGTATTTTCATATTCTAATCCTGGATTACCTAGACCTACAAAAAGAGTCATAATTTATTATTTAGACTTAATTACACCACATACTGAAACATCTAATCTGTCCATTATTTTACAGTTTGCTGGAACTTCGATATCTCTAACAAGAATAGACTCATCTCTCTCAAGTGGTTCAACATTAAGATTAAAGTTTGCAGGTATGTCTTCTATAGTCCCTTTTACTTTGAGTCTCTTCTTTGAGATAACAAGTACACCTTTATTTTTAAGTCCTGCTGGTGTTCCATATGTAGTGGCTGGCACAAGGAAGTTTGTTACTTGTCCAGGTACTGCTACTCTTAAATCTACATGAACAACATCACCATTTACGGGATGCATTTGATACTCTTGAATAAATACATTAATCTCTTTGTCGCCAACTTTAACAGGAAATGCAAGACTCTCTTTGTTTCTTACTGTTCTTACAAATTCACCGCGTTTAAATGCTGCGTTTATATTTTCAACGCCATTAGCATAAATGTTTGCGATTAGATAACCATCTCTTTTAAGCTGCTTTGCATTGCGCTTACCGATACTCTCTCTAACGATACCTTCTAACATATTTTGTCCTTAATTTAAAATAGAAGCGGATTATACCCAAAATAAATTAAATTACTCTATTTTATTTAAGGCTATCTAGCATCTCTTGAAATGCTTTCTCAAATGCTTCTAGTCCATCTTTAAACAGTGAAGCATATATTTCATCCATATTAAAACCACAATCATTCAACTTTGTAAAATAGCCATTGATAACACTATCTTCTAGAGGAAGTTTTGATGTAGTCTCTTTTTTAGAAATATATGCTTCTATGGTCTCTAGTGGTGCCGTATTAACACAGCGTGGTGCAAACAACTCCCTTATGTAATAATCTGGAGGCAAAGCATCACCTTTTACGCCTGTGCTTGCAAAAAGTATTCTAATACTTGGTGTATAGTTTTTTTCAATAAGATTATAAATTCTTGCAGCATTATAGATGCCTGTCCTAGATACATCTATACCTTCTTGTGCCAAATCAGCATCAAGAAGCCTATCAAATCGGCTTACAAAAACAGAGATGACAGCCTCCACTCTTCCACCACCATATAGCTCAAAACTATCCAATCCTTTTGTCATCGCCTTAAGACAACGTTTAGCTTGTTCAGGGGAAAATATGAGTGTTGCATTGACGTTAATACCTATAGACAAAAGTGCTGTCATAGCCTCATATCCAGCATTGGTTGCAGGTATTTTAACCATAACATTTGGTTCACCTATGGCTTTAAAAAGTCTTTTTCCTTCTTCTATGCTACCTTGTGCATCGTTGGACAGAAAAGGGTCAACCTCTATAGAGATATAACCATCATTTCCATTATTATAAGATGCTCTTAATGCTTGTGCTGCTGTACGTATATCTTCTACGGCAAGTGCTTCATATTTCTCTTTGGCACTTTTGCCTTTGAGTGAGTATAGTTGCTCTTTATATGCTGGTGATGTGGTAATTGCTGAAGCAAAAATAGATGGATTACTCGTTGCTCCATTAATAATACCTTTTTCAATAAGTCCAAAAAATTCATTTTTAATATAATCTCGCTCCACAAAATCCAACCATAAGGAGAATCCTATATCTCTATTTACCATCACTATACTCCCAGTTAAAGTGTTGCCAAGGACCTAAATCACTAGATTTTTGAAGTGCCTCATGAAGCTCATTAAGAAAAATATCTCTCTGAACAATTTTAGCACCCAAACCTATCATATGGTCTGTTTTCATTTGACAATCTATAAAATCATAACCTCTACTGCCTAAAACATCACTTAGTGCTTTAAAAGCTACCTTTGAAGCATTTGAAACCAAAGAGAACATAGACTCCCCAAAAAAAGCTTTCCCCATAGCAATACCATAAAGCCCCCCTACAAGTTTGTCCTCTTTATAGACTTCAACACTATGGGCAAACCCTTCTTCATGAAGTGCTATGAAAGCTTCTTTTATCTCTTCTGTAATCCATGTGTGATTTTGCCCGTCTCTAGGAACCATCGCACAATGTTTAATGACATTTGAAAATTCTTTATCAAATGTAACCGTAAACTTACCGCTACGCAATACTCTACGAAACGATTTACGCATATAAAATTTATTTGGGTAGAGTAAAAGTCGTGGATTGGGTGACCACCAAAGTATAGGATCACCAGAATTATACCAAGGAAAAATACCTTGACGGTAAGCGGCCCTAAGTCTAGGAGAACAGAGATCTCCACCATAAGCCAAAAGCCCCTCGTCTGAAGCATTTCTAGGGTCAGGAAATATATATGAGTAGCTACTCAGTCTAGGAATAAGGTACTCTTCTTCGTCAAACATTGAAGCCATTTGTCCTCCGTATGGGGCGATTGCTATCGCACCAATTAATTGTTGATTTGAATTTTATTGGTGTGATAGCAATCACCCCCTACATTATTTTTCCAAAAACTCAAACTGTAATTTCTCATCTTTAAAACTTACTTTAACAGAACCACCCTTTTTAAGTTTTCCAAAAAGTATCTCATCAGTTAAGGCTTCTTTTACTTTTTCATCTATCATACGGGCTATGTGTCTTGCTCCATAACGCTCATCATGCCCCTCATTTGCCAAATACTCTTTAGCTTTTTTACTCAGTTTTACTTTTATTTTTTTAGATTTAAGCATAAAATTTAGCTTGTCTAATTCTCTATCAACAATAATAACAAGTGACTCCAAATCAAGCGTATTAAACTCTATAGTGGCACTCAAACGATTTCTAAACTCAGGACTGAAGAAAGCTTGGATTGCTTTATCTGTTTTGATTGAAGTATCTTTATTGAATCCCATAACATTAGCTTCTTTTGTGCCTATATTTGAAGTCATTATAAGAATGACATTTTTAAAGTCGCTCACCACACCATTGTTGTCTGTGAGTTTAGCTCCATCCATTACTTGAAGTAAAATATTCATAATATCAGGATGTGCTTTTTCTACCTCATCTAAAAGCAGTACAGTATGAGGATGTTTTTTTATCATCTCCGTAAGCAATCCACCCTGCTCATACCCTACATACCCTGGAGGTGCACCAACTAAACGACTAATAGTATGTGCTTCCATGTACTCACTCATATCAAGACGCTCGAAATGTACATGCATTGTTTCAGCCAACTGTATAGCTAATGCTGTTTTTCCTACACCTGTTGGTCCTACAAAAAGAAATGAACCTATGGGTTTATTATCTGCATTAAGTCCTGCATAAGAACGCTTAATGGCTGTTGTCAATGCCTCTATCGCTTCATTTTGCCCTATAATATGTGATGCTAAATCTTTTTTAAGTGACTTTAGTTTTTTTGTATCATCAGTACCAATAACAGTGGAAGGGAGTTTCATAATTTTTGCAACACTCTCTTCTATATCTTTAGGTTTCACTGTTACACCCTCTAGTCCTCTAAGCATAAAATGTGCACCCACCTCATCTATAATATCCATCGCTTTATCTGGCAAAAATCTATCGTGCAAATATTTTACTGAGAGGTCAATAGCCGATTGAAGTGCCGAGTCTGTAAATTTAATATTATGATAAGCTTCATATTTGTGTTTTACACCTTGTAAAATAGTCATAGTATCTTCTATGCTTGGCTCTTCCACATCTATCTTCGCAAATCTACGGCTCAGTGCCTTGTCTTTATCAAAAAAGTTTCTATACTCTACATAAGTTGTTGCACCTATACATTTGAGTTCGCCCCTTGCAAGAGCAGGTTTTAGTAGATTTGAAGCATCCATACTTCCACCACTTGTAGCACCTGCACCCACCATAGTATGTATCTCGTCTATAAATAAAATAGCTTCATCCATAGCACTTAGTTCAGAGATGATACCTTTAAGACGCTTTTCAAAATCACCTCTATACTTAGTCCCCGCAACCAAAGCACCCATATCAAGAGCAAAGACTTTAGCATCTTTAAGTATATCAGGTACTTCATCTTCAGAAATTTTAAGTGCAAGTCCTTCAGCAATAGCTGTTTTTCCTACCCCTGGCTCCCCTACGAGCAGAGGGTTATTTTTTTTACGGCGACAGAGTGTCTGCATTACACGCTCTATCTCATCTATACGACCTATGACTGGGTCTATTTTCCCTGTTTGAGCCAAGGCTACAAGTTCTGTTGTAAACTTATCTAAAAATGTCTCCTCTTTTTTATGCTCTTTTGCATCAATCTTATTTCCTGTACTGTGGTGTGAAATAACTTCAAGTATATCCACACGAGATATGCCCTCTTTTTTCATCAAATATACAGCATAAGAGTGCTCTTGCATAAACATAGATGCCAACATATCTCCTATGCTTGCCTCTGTTCTACCCGAACTATTTATATGCGCCATCATATCGTTAATGGCACGAGAGAGTGCCACTGTCTCGAAAGGTTCTACTGTCTCTTCAAGTGAGGGGATAGTTTTATTGATATGCTCAACAATGCCCTCTTCAAGTAATTCAAGATTTGCACCAAGAGTAGAAAATATCTCTACTCCTACCTCACTCTTAACTATAGACAAAAAAAGATGCTCTACTGTCAAATACTCATGTCTGCCCTCTTTGGCATATCCTACTGCTTGTTTAAATACATCATTGAGTGCTATACTTATCATAGTTCAATCCTTTAAAATCATATTTATTTAATTAATTATCTTCTTCCATAGTCGCCAATAGTGGAAACTCATTCTTCTTAGCTAACTGTTTTACCTGTTGTGTTTTAGTTTGTGCTATTTCAAAACTATACACACCACAGATAGCCTTATCTTTTTCGTGTATCTGCAACATAATCTGCTCTGCTTGAGCATGGCTCTTATGAAAAATACCCACAAGCATCTCCACAACAAAGTCCATACTTGTATAGTCATCGTTGTGCAAAAGCACTTTAAACATTTGTGGCTCTTGTAGCTCTAGGGCTAACTCTTCTTCTGCTTCAAACTTTGGCATCTTATGTTAAACTTCCTAAAGGGGATCACCTATTATTAGAAATCCCCTCAATATATTTATTTTTATTTTTATTATTATACATAAAAATCAAGGATTTTTAAGTGCAATCACTTTTTATCACTGCTACAGGTAC
>JAUXGC010000094.1 GCA_030622375.1 Sulfurovum sp. | reverse complement strand
TGATGGAAGTATTTTTTTTGCTGGAGAAGAGAGTGCAGGGGCAAGTTTTTTACGAAAAAATGGCAGGGTTTGGAGTACCGATAAAGATGGTATGATTATGACACTTTTGGCTGCCGAAATTTTAGCTACTACTGGAAAAGACCCTGGAGAATACTACAGAGACCTCACAGAAAAATTTGGTGCACCCATTTATGCACGTATAGATGCACCAGCAAATGATAAGCAACGTACGGCTCTAAAAAAACTTTCATCTAGTGATGTTGAAGAAAAGATATTGGCCGGTGAAACCATTGAAGCTATCTTAACTAATGCTTCTGGCAATAATACTGCCATAGGTGGATTAAAAGTTGTAACAAAAAATGGTTGGTTTGCACTTCGTCCTTCAGGAACAGAGCCAATCTATAAGATTTATGCGGAGAGTTTTATAAGTTCATCACATTTAAAACAAATTCAGAGTGAAGCCCAAGAGATGGTTGAAAAACTTTTTTAAAAATATTATTTTATTGAGTATTAATACATGAGTTAGTGGTGGGTCCTCGGGGACTCGAACCCCGGACCACTCGGTTATGAGCCGAGTGCTCTAACCAGCTGAGCTAAAGACCCTTATTTGATCGCTGGTTGCTCTTTTTCGAAATCATGGTGATTTTCGAGTCAGAAGTATATCGATTATAGTCTTTAAAAGCAATTAAATTTTGTAGTATTCCAAAGATTACTGCAAAAATTATAAACGAGGTGCCTCCATGGCTAAACATTGGTAACGGAAGTCCTACGACAGGGGCTAGTCCGATAATCATATATATGTTTACCCCCATATATACAAATAGTAAAAAAGCAATACCTGTAGCAAAAGTTTTAATAAGATAATCTTTAGAATGTTTGGTTGAAATATAGAGTAAATTGAATATGACAAGAATATAGATAGCAATGACTGTCATCATGCCTTTAAAGCCAAACCTTTCACCAAGATATGCAAATATGAAGTCTGTTGAAGAGACAGGTAGAAACTTTAGTTGTGTTTGTGTAGACTCCTCTTTGCTTTTGCCTTCTATCCCACCTGAGCCTATGGCTATAAGTGCTTGTTGTACTTGGTAGCTTGGTTTATTTAGTGCATCTTGAATACGTATTTTTTGGTAAGGTTTTAATCCATACTCATAGACCAGTGGTGCTCCTGCCCCTGCAAGTATGGCAAGAGCTACCCATATCTTCCAGTTTATGCCTATAATAAAAAGAATACCATATCCTGCAAAGAGAAGTACCAGTGCAGTACCCAAATCAGGCTCTTTAGCTATGATGATAAAAGGAATAATAATGACAATGGAAAGCTTAATAAAGTTAAGTAATCCATACCCTTTTTTTTCAGGAGGATTTTTACTTATAAGATAGGCAAGCATCATAATAACAGCTACCTTTATGAACTCTGATGGCTGTATAGTCATACCGATACCAGGTATCTCTATCCATCTTTTTGCACCGAGTATGGATTTACCTATAAATTCAACTCCAACAAGTAGAGCAATATTTGCTATGTAAAAAAGCGGTACAAACCACCAGATAATTTTCCTCCATGGGATAAAAACTGAAACAAGAAAAGCAATAGCTGCGATAAAGTAATAAACCATCTGCTTGTGATAGAGATGAGTGTTGATTTCATAAACTAGATAAGACGAAATAATAAAAAGTGGAATGAGTTGGATTATTAATAAGTAAGAAAAATTCTTAAAAATACTTTTGTCAAAGTCAAACCATGATTCCATTGCAAAACCCTATACTTTTTTGATATTATATCTAAAAAGTAGAAGGATATTTATGGTTGATTTTTATAGATTTAGTATATTCGAAAATTATCATAAATGTTTACATGCTGTAAGTACTAAAAGTCTATCGGAGCCTTGTCTGTTCTCTTTGGCACTACATACAGGAGAAGATAAAAAATCCATTATAAATAATAGAAAAAAACTCTCTTTAGCGTTATCCAGTAATCATTTACACTTTGTCGTGGCAAATCAAACTCATAGTGACCACATATATATAGTTAAAAAAGTGGAAACAAAGGGGTGGAGTGATATATCTAATGCCATAGATAACTGTGATGCCTTGATAACGGATGAAAAAGGAGTAGTACTTACGGTTCTTACGGCAGATTGTGTTCCTATATTATTGTATGATATACAGAGAGAGGTTGTCTCGGTTGTCCATGCAGGATGGAGAGGTACAAAAACAAATATTATTTCTAAAACTGTAAAAAAAATGATAGATATATATGATTCAAATCCTAAAGATATTATAGCTGGTATTGCTCCTTCTATCGGGCGTTGTTGTTATGAAGTAGATGAAGATGTTGCAAAACATTTTTTTGATATACCCCAAGCCTTTGAGAAGAAAAAAGATAAGTTTATGTTAGATTTGCCATACATCAATAAAATGCAACTTTTAAATGTTGGACTACTTGAACAACATATAGAGATGAGCGGTATCTGTACATCATGTGAAGTAGGAAAGTTTTTCTCCTACCGTAAAGAGCAGGGATGCAGTGGACGGTTTATGAGTATGATATGTCTAAACTAAGAGAGTTCTTTTATCGGAATACATCAGCAGATGTATCACAATGAAGTGTAAGTTCATATAGCCATTGTTGAAGTGTAAACATATCTTTATAAATTTTAAAATTTTTATCTACAATAGAGTTTGAATGAAATATTTCATTTGGAAAAAATGAGGTGTAAGCATATATAGCACCTTGAAGGTAAAGATAGCTATGTATATTGTCAATATCACAATTTCTAGGCATACGTTTATATTTTAGTTCAGGGGTTTTGTATCCTTTGGTTTTTAAATCTTCAAGGATGTTATGGAGTTCTATTCGTCTCTCTTTGTTTTGTATATATTCACGGTAGGTGGCTAGAAGAGTGGGCTTGAAGTTTCGTATGCCTGTCGCTACAAAAACCTCTTTAGGATCGTAGTGCATATAAAAAGAACTACTCTGCATACGGTGCCCACTCCCTTGCCATAATATTATACCAATACGTGTTTTTATGGGGTCAGTTAGATGAAAACGGGCATCACGGTATATGCGAAAAAGTGATTTATTTGTCTTTGGTATAGCATTTATAGTGGGAACAAGTATTTGCAAATGTTCCCCTATGTCTTGAACATAAGCTCGGTTTGGTTCAACAATATATTTTTCATACTCGTCTCTGCTGCCATCAAGCCACTCTTTTGAATTGTTTATGATTATATTATTTAAAAATTTTAACCCCTCTTTTGGAAAGCCATTAAACTCCATCAGGTATATATTCTCAAATCTTCATCTGCCTTAAGTTCCATGATTTTCCAAGGTAGCCCTTGCACCTTTAACTCTTCCAGAAATGGATCTGGATCAAACTCTTCCATATTAAAGACACCATGACCCCTCCATTTTCCTTCTAGTATCAGTTTTGCCCCTATCATGGCTGGCACACCTGTTGTGTAACTTACTGCTTGACTCATCACTTCCTCATAACATTTTTCGTGGTCACTTATTTGATAAATATATATGCTTTTCTCCTTTCCATCTTTAAGCCCTTTAGCAAAGATACCAATATTCGTTTTTCCTTTAGTGTGTGGACCGAGACTTGCTGGGTCTGGAAGTAGGGTAGCTAGAAACTCCATAGGTATAATCTTGGCTCCTTTGTGTTCCACCTCCTTAATTCCTAGCATTCCAACATTTTCCAGACATTTCATATGTGTGAGGTAGCTCTGCCCAAATGTCATGAAAAACCTGATGCGTTTGAGCCCTTTGATGTGCTTGACTAGGCTTTCCATCTCTTCGTGGTAAAGTAGGTATGAGTCTTTGGCTCCTATTTCGGGGTAGTCCCATATCTGCTTTATCTCCATAGGCTCAGTTTCTATCCATTTACCATCTTCCCAATACCTACCTTTAGCAGATACTTCTCTTAGATTTATCTCTGGATTAAAGTTGGTGGCAAATGGGTATCCATGATCTCCATCATTGCAGTCTAGTATATCTATAGTGTGTATCTCATCAAAATAGTGTTTTTGAGCATAAGCACAAAAAACATTGGTTACACCAGGGTCAAAACCACTTCCTAGAAGACCCATGATATTTTCTTTTTTAAACTCTTCATTTTTTGCCCATTGCTCTTTATACTCAAATTTGGCTGTATCTGGATGTTCATAGTTTGCCGTATCTAAATAATCAACACCACATTCGATACAAGCATCCATAATAGTAAGATCTTGGTAAGGTAGAGCAACGTTAATGACTATGTCCGCACCTGTGTTTGCAATAAGTTCTGTGAGTTGAGGAACAGAGTCTGCATCTACGGTAGCTGTATTTATCTCTACCCCTGTTTTCTTTTTTACATTAGTAGCGATAGAGATACATTTGCTTATTGTACGGCTTGCAAGTGTGATATTTCCAAATGTTTTGCTATTCATAGCACATTTAAAAGCAACAACGTTTCCAACACCACCTGCACCAATAATAAGGGTTTTTTTAGACATAGAAACTCCTAGAAAAGAATATAATTATTTTATCATAAAATAGTAGTAATCATGAGAAGGATTATAACTTATTTTGGGTATGATTCTTTCATTATATATTTTTAGGACATTTAATGGATTTTGGCTCACTTGAAACTTGGGGTTATTTAGCAGTAGCATTTTTCTCTTTTGGCGGCTCGCTTTTTATAGTCGCCGCGGCAGGGGTATTCTCTTTTATGGGTCATATGGATTTGGTAACAGCGTTGGTAGTGGCCATGGTGTTTAATTTTATGGGAGATAATTTTCTATTTTACTTGGGTAAGTATCAGAAAAAAGAGATACAGCCTTACTTTGCAAAACATAAACGAAAAATAGCCCTAGCAACACTAATCATGCGAAAATATGGAGTATTGTCTATTTTTATACAAAAGTTTTTGTACGGTATAAAAACTTTAGTACCACTTTCTATGGCACTAGCCAAATATGATTTTAAGAAATTTATTATTTTTAATGTATTTGCGTCTATTGTATTTGTGTTGACTATAGGTCTTAGTGCTTATTATGCAAGTGAGTCTATCATAACAATGTTTTCCTATATAAAAGAAAACCCTTGGATAGCACCCGTAGTACTTTTTAGTATTATTGGTAGTGCATGGTTTATTATGGAGAAGCTAACAAAAAAAAGGTAATAGCCTGTTTATCTATTAAGCCAATAGACAAGACTAGGAATATTTTCAATGCCAAAATAAAGATAGTTTCTGTTACCTAGTTCTCCCTCTCTTCTTACATAAGTAAGTCTGAGTATATCAAGAAGATCTATATAAGC
>JAUXGC010000123.1 GCA_030622375.1 Sulfurovum sp. | reverse complement strand
TTTTCTTAATCTTTGTACTTTTCAGTGCTTTAAATACTATATCTGCAACCGCATAATCTAAAGCCACATATGATTTTGTTTCAGTAATGTTTATTTTCCCTATCATCTTATTGTCTATGCCTATATCTTTACATAGTGTTCCAAGTATATCTCCAGCACGAAGTCTGGTTTTTTTGCCACCGTTAATGCAAAGTGTATCGTATTTGGAAACCATTTTAAAGGAAGCATCACTGCGTAATGCTTTCATATCTCCTGTACGGGCTTTAGAGGTGATATAAGCACACTTTTCACTGTTACTAGACTCATAGAGTGATAGTGCAGTTCCTGTAGCATCTGCACGTCCTGTACGCCCTATGCGATGGGTATAGACTTCAGGGTCAAATGGCAAATCATAGTTGATGATAAGTTCTATCTCTTTAATATCCAATCCACGTGAAGCAACATCAGTAGCCACCATAATACGTTTAGAACTATTAGAAAATACAATGACAGATTCGTTACGTTCTCTTTGATCTAAATCACCGTGTATATCTATTACAGAGTGTCCACGTCCTGCAAGTTTATTGGTTAAAGAGATAACTTCTGCTTTTGTATTACAAAAAATAAGAAGTGATTCTGGCTTGTATGATTGTATAAGCGCAGTGAGTGTTTTGAACTTATCGGAAGTTTCATATACAATTTCATCTATTTTTGTGGCTTCTTGAATAGTATCAACCTTAATAGTAATGGGTTGTTTTAGAAGTGCTTTGGCTAATTTTTCTATTTTTTGTGGAAATGTTGCAGAGAAGAGTAGTGTCTGCTTGCCTCGTGGCATATTGGAGCCTATTTTTACTATTTCATCATAAAATCCCATGTCTAACATACGGTCTGCTTCATCTAAAATAAGTGTTTTAATACTCTCAAGAGTCAATGTCTCTTTGGCAAGGTGGTCTTGTATACGTCCAGGTGTGCCTATGAGTATGTGGGCACCTTTTGCCAATGATTCTGCTTGTGCACGTAGAGGCACTCCTCCATATAGAGTAAGGATTTTAAGGTTTGCTTTGTATGCTGCTACTTTTCTAAGCTCTATGGCTATCTGTTCTGCAAGCTCACGTGTAGGTGTGATGTTATTGGTTTGAGGTCTATTATTGTTCATGTCTGTACGCATTACTGTAGGAATACCAAATGCCAATGTTTTTCCTGAACCAGTTTTAGATTGTGCTAAAATATCTTTTCCCTCAAGGATAGGATTAATGGTCTTATCTTGTATTTCACTCATCTTAGAAAAGTTAAATGTATTGATAGTCTCTAAAAGTGCTTTTGATATATTTGTTATCGTGCTAAATGAGGGCATATTTATTGTTTCCTAGATGATATTTATAGAGTATTTTTAATTATTATAGGGTAATTTGTGTTAAAGGGGTGTGTGAGAAGTGTGAGCTTTAGCTCACAAATTGACTAAGCTTCAGATTTTTTATAATCCATAATCATCTTATAAGCTTCATCTTTTAAAAGAAGCTTCTCTTTTTTAAGTACTTCTATCTCTACATCAGTAAGAATAACTCTACCTGCCTCTGCATCTTCTACTTTTTGGTCAAGTTCGTTATGTTTATCAAAAATTTTTACAAAGTGTCCATTTGTTTGTTTTAATTCATGTATTTCATCTCTATATTCGTGTAACATTTTAATTCCTAGTATTAATATATTGCAATTATAACTTTTTTGTGGTTAGTAAAGAGTTAATTTTTTCAAGTTCTATATTCTGCATTAATCTTTACATACTCATAACTTAAATCACATCCATAAGAAATATAAGAGTCAGTTCCAACGCCAATATCGCAAGTAATTTTAAAACTATCTTGCTTCATTATTTTATAAGCCATCTCTTCCCTTTTTGCGTCTAGTTCTCTAAATTCATTAGAGTATATAAGAAGATCATCATAATGAATAATAAGTTTGTGTTCATCACAATTAATACCGCTAGCACCGATAGTAGAGGCAATTCGTCCCCAGTTTGGGTCTTCTCCAAAAAGTGCAGTTTTGACTAGAAGAGAGTTACTTAAAGCCATGCTGGCTTTTTTTGCCTCAGCTTTACTTTTTGCCCCTTTCACTTCAAAGGTTACAAGTTTATTGGCTCCTTCACCATCTTTAAGTATCATCATGGCAAGTTCAAACATAATCTTATTTAAGGCTTCTCTAAAGGCTTCCTTATGATAGGCACCACTCTCTTTGTTGGACAAAAGCATAACTGTATCATTTGTAGAAGTATCTCCATCCACAGAGATACGGTTAAATGAATCTTCTGCACTTTGCTTAAGAAGCTCATCCATATCATTTTTGGGAATATTGGCATCAGTTGCGATAAAACATAGCATTGTTGCCATAGCAGGGTTTATCATTCCTGCCCCCTTACAGATAGCCGCGATATTGAAGCTCTCACCACTATCAAGTTCAATCTTGTAAGCCAACTCTTTTTTAAAGCTGTCAGTAGTCATAATGGCACGTGCAGTTTTATGAGAGTTGCATTCATTAAATCTTAAAGTGTCAAATGCAGATATGATTTTATCAATAGGCAAACGATACCCTATGACCCCGGTAGAGCTCATAATAGGATTAAGGACATCTATTTTTGTGTTTAGTATTGACATAATAGTGTCAATATCTTCAACCCCCTTTTCTCCTGTCATGGCATTGGCATTTTTAGCATTGATTAAAACAAAATTTGTTTGAAAATCTTTTGGATATTTTTGAAAATGCTTAATAGGTGCTGCTTGAAATGTATTGGAGGTAAATATGGCAGACACATCACAAGTTGTTTGACTTCTAAGAAAAGCAACATCGCCATCTATATCAGAAATATCAGAGTTTGCAGGACTAGTTCTCATACCTACATTAGTGGCTCCACAAAAAAAGCCTTTAACATTTTCAAAACCACCTTTAACAGGAAAAACCTTAAACATAATTAAGTTCTTCAGGCTTCTCTTTTTTTCTAATGATTTTTTTAGCCCTTCTGATTCCCTCACCAGTACCTATGAGTAGAAGTTTTGACTCTGGCATAATAATGGTTTCACCTTTAGGCATAGGAATGAATTTATTATCTTTTTGACGAATACCAATAATAGTTACATTTGCAATATCTCTAAACCGTGCAGTTTTTACTTTTTTGAGTGCAAGCCAAGAGGTTTTAGAAACTTTTGCCTCTTCCATATCTAAAGGAGTATCTTTTTTGTAAAGAAATTCTTGAAGAAGATTTTCCATATCTGGTCTCGCTGCCATAGCATTAATTCGTTGTGCCATCAATTTTGTTGCGGTTACAACTCTGTTTGCACCTAGTTTTAAGAGTTTTTGTTCATCTTCATAACTTTTGGCATTGGCAATAATAAGATATTTTCTTCTTCTGTGAATCTCTGTTTCGTAAAGACGCACAGAGGCAATAGTTGCAATGTTGTCAGCCACATTATCTGCAAGCGTAATGATGCCTTTTGCAGAAGAGAGATGTGACTTTAAAATGCCTTCTTCTGTATGTGCCTCTGCTGTTACAAAATAGGGATATTTATATTTTTTAGCTATATCTTCCATATCTTCTCTCGGATCTACTACTACAAAAGGAATATGGTTTGCCCGCAATTGTTTAGTAACCTCAATGGTAAATTCATTATGGTAGCAGACGACAAAGTGGTGTTTTAGCATAGCGATTTCATAAAGCATTTTACGCTCCTTGGCAGTTTTTTGAAATTCACCTTTTTTGACTACTTCTGCAATAATACCTACTGCAATAGAAAAGACTACAAAGCCAAAAATTATAAGTGTTATGGTGAATATGCGACCTAAGTCTGAAATAGGTTTAATCTCACCAAAACCTACAGTTGTAAATGTAATACCTGTTTGATAAATAGCATCCATAAGAGGAAATCCATCTATAGCCATATATCCCAATGTGCCAATAAGCATAATGAATACGGTAAGAATGAGAGGGAGTCTAAAAGGAGCTAAATGACCATAGTACTCGTCATTTAGGGTGATATGTGGTTTTGGAGTGCTTCTCCAGCCGAGAAACTTTTTAAATTTTTCGATAAAAATCATGATAAAAGAGTATATCCTCTCTTATCTTAAAGATATTAGTTAGATATTGCAGCTTGCGCAGCTTTTTTCTTCATAGTTCTAAGTGTAGAAGCAGCTACTCTTACTCTTTTTGTTGTTCCATCTTCAAGAGTAATCTTTACAG
>JAUXGC010000092.1 GCA_030622375.1 Sulfurovum sp. | reverse complement strand
GTATGACAGTTCATACAGTTCTTTGCTTGAGAAGTAAGTTTTCCAAGGTGCAAAAGTTCTCTTGCCTCTTCTTCACTATAGTCATCTCTACCAAAAAACTTCTGCTTTTCACCAATTACCGGTATCTCATGTCCTCTTTTTTGACTCATTTCATAAGTTACCTTATAATTAATCACCGTAGGTCCAGGTACTCTTTTGGTTACCCCATTTTTAAGGTCTGCATCTGTACCCATACTGATTTGTCCAAGCGTATCAAACGATAGCCAGATAAGCAAAATTACTGCAAATCCGGTTACCCATGCTGCTGAACGACGCCAAAATGGAATACTACTCCAAACCGAAACATTTTTGTTAGCCATGTGTCCTCCTCTTTTATTGTTAGAATATTTTTTGGGCAAAGCCCAACAAAACTGGTTGACGCTAGGTCAACTTCAGCAGTTGGCTCATGCGACTAGTCGCATTTTAACTTTGCTCTACTTATATGTTCTAATATTGTTTTGTATCCTGTATGCTTTTGTCTTCTGAATCATAACGCTCATCTGCTGCACTTATTAACATAAAGTAGAGATGAGGGATAAAAAGATACGCTACCATAGTAACCATCAATACTTTTGTAGTAAAAGGGTTACTCTGGATAAGAAGTGCAAAATCATACAAGAAATATGTTTGTAATGCCCAAAATAGATATCCAACAGGCATCCACTTTTTGGAAAAGTATCCCATTTTAGAAAGGGTTATGACTGCTGCATACCCTACTCCAAAAACAAGTACAAGCGTTGACTCTATAAAAACAGGCAAAAATTGATCTAGTGCAATCTCTGGTCGAACTATCAACGATTCCATCATATGTTTCCTAACTGTATATCTATTTACTAAAAGGCTAAATGACCCTAGAGCATAGATATATTATGACAGTTTGGAACTATGATTAGATTGACACATATCAAGAAAAAGAGAAATAATTATAAAGTTTTATATGTAAATTAATTGTAAATTATAATATTTATAAGATAATAAAATATATTGATTGCTGCCTCTTGGATTTGACTACAAACAATATTTTTATACTATTTGAATTACTTAACTATACATCTAGCAGAAAAGAAAGGTCTTGAGTACTCAGAAGAGACAAAGTTGTCATCTTTGAGTTGCCAACCACGAGATTTTTTAATCATAACATAGGGAGCTACTTTTCGTACCATACGACTTTCACATATAATTTCCAAATCTTTTTCAAAAGCAATCTTAACTTCTGCCATTCTGTTTATGGTCATATTATAATGTGCTCCTATCATGATTGCAATAACCAATGATACCCACATAAGCCCTCTTTTTGCAGCCCCTTTAGACATAAATGGTCTAGTGCCTACAAAGAGCGTAATAAGTAATACAATGGCTCCAAGTATAAGGTATCCGCCCTCTAAAAAGAAAAAGTTTTTCATCTGTTTGCCTAGTATTTAGTTAATATATATTTAATGTCAGAGAATAATAACACACTTTAACTATAAGGTGGGTTGATATTCATCAAGCTACTTTTAGTTAAAAGGCTCTATACTTTCTAGAAAATAAACGCAAATTATGTCCTCAATGATAAAAATTAACATTCAGTACATGGAGGTACCAAATGCCGAATCTTAAAAAATATCTTCCTATTGCACTATTGATAGGATTTATACTTTTTGGTCTTTCTGCATTTTTTCAAAGCAAACCAAGTCCAAAAAACAACCGTGTTTATAAAGCCGTGCAGAAATACAGTCCCTACTATATGGATAAACGCTTTGGAGGACTCACAATTTTAAACAGAGAAGACCCTGAATTTAAAGAAAAACCCAACAATATGACACTTTTTAAAGAGTTTGAGAGACTTGAAAAAGGATGGGGGAAGACACATCTTAAAATAGAGGGCACTACACTTATTATTTTAGATAATAATGGCTCACAACTCTCATCTTTACTTCTTCATACGAAAGAAGAGATAGACTTTGCACGTCAGTTTTATGGTATATAGATTATGATAGATATTGTCCTTACGCTTGTGTTTTCAATTGTTATGCTAATGTTTATGGCATTTCCTGCCATTAAACTTATGGAGTGGGCAAGTAGCCAATTCGATATATCTGAGAAATGGTATAATTTACTTCTAATATCAACTACCATATTTCTCTCACTCTTGGTAGGTCTATTTCTTCAGTTTGCATAACCAACTATTAACAACAATTTAGCTATTATCTGTCTCAAATTTATACATAAAGATATACGACATGGACAGCAAGGCAGTACAAATGAACAAAGCAAAATATATATGGATGGATGGAGAACTCACTCCTTGGGACGATGCCAAGGTACACGTTCTTACTCATACACTACATTATGGTAATGGTGCCATAGAAGGAACTAAGGCTTATCCTACAGTTGATGGTAGATGTGCTATTTTTAAATTAAAAGAGCATACACAAAGACTTTTAAACTCATCCAAGATGACACTTATGGATGTGCCCTATACCCTAGAAGAGCTTAATGCCGCGCAAGTGAAGCTTTTACAAGAGAATGAACTTTTTAATGGAGCATACCTTCGACCACTGGTTTATCTTGGTTATGGTGTTATGGGACTTTACCACAAAGACTGTCCTGTAAATGTTTCTATCTCAGCATGGGAATGGGGTGCATATCTTGGTGAAGAGGGTTTGAGACGTGGTATCAGGTTAAAAGTCTCCTCTATGACAAGAACCCCCAATACTTCGGGTATGGGCAAGGCAAAAGCCGTAGCCAATTACCTTAACTCTCAAATGGCAAAATTTGAAGCCGTAGAAGCTGGCTATGATGAAGCCTTACTTAGAGATGATCAAGGGTACATCGCTGAAGCATCTGGTGCATGTTTTTTCATGGTAAGAGAAGGTAAACTTATCTCTCCTCCTAGTGACAATACACTTGAGTCTATTACCCAACAAACTGTCATAGACTTAGCTACTGACATGGGTATAGAAGTTGTGAGAAGACGTATCACTCGTGAAGAGATTTACATCGCTGATGAAGCATTCCTCACTGGCACAGCCGCAGAAGTAACACCTATCCGTGAAGTAGATGCCCGTATCATCGGGACTGGTTCAAGAGGAACAATCACAGAAAAATTACAGACAGCCTATTTTGATGTAGTTGCAGGTAAAAACCCTCACTATATCCAACACTTAACCTATATTAACTAAGGATTACAAATGCCAGCAGACATGAATGACTATTTTAAAAAAAAGAAATCGAGTAACAACTCAAATAATAACAATAACCGTGGTGGTGGAAACAATTTTGAAAATCCATTAGGAAATATGGGGAAAGGTGCTCCATGGTTGCTTATAATAGCTGCTATCGGATTTGCAATGTTTGTACTTAAACCATTTACTATCATAAATTCTGGCGAAATAGGAATTAAAGTAAACACAGGTAAATTTGAATCTGAACCACTACATGCAGGACTTCACTTCTACATCCCTGTCTTGCAAAAAATTATCCCTGTTAATACACGTATTAGACTTATCACATACAGCAATATCTCTACTGGTGAATTGGGCGATAGCTATAGAGGTTTTGAGGGTGGATTACGTAGAAATCCTGCCATTACCGTACTAGACAAAAGAGGTTTGACTGTAAATATAGATATTGCAGTACAGTATCGCCTTAAAGCTGAGTCAGCTCCTGATACCATAGAGAAATGGGGCTCAAGCTGGGAAGAGAAAATTATCAACTCTAAAGTAAGAGAGGTTGTGCGTGATGTCGTAGGTCAATATACAGCAGAACAACTCCCAGAGATGCGTAATCAAATTGCAGCAGCCATAGAGTTAAAAGTAAAAGAGAGTGTTGATGCGCTTCCTAGTCAACCTGTTATTCTTACTTCTGTTGAACTTAGAACCATTAATCTTCCAATAAAAATTAAAGATCAAATTGAAAGAGTTCAAATAGCCAAACAAGATGTTACCATTGCCGAACAACAAAAAGAGAAAGCAAAACAAGAAGCACAAAGAGCAGCAGAAGTTGCAAGAGGTGAAGCTGATAGAAATAGAATCGAAGCACAAGGTGAAGCTGATAAGATTCGTATCGAAGCAGAAGAGCAAGCCAAGGCAAACATCCTTATTGCAAAGTCACTTACTCCTGAACTTCTCCAACTAGAACAGATCAAAACACAAGGGAAATTCAATGAAGCACTTAGAGTCAACAAAGATGCACAGATCTTCCTTACACCTGGTGGTGCAGTACCTAACATTTGGGTAGATGCAAAAGGCAAGCAAGAACAACGTTTAATGGGAGCACAATAATCCCCCGTAGGGTGTTGTCTCTCGACAACACCATCTAAATACGATCACACATAAAAGGTGTTGTGTCCCCACAACACCCTACAATATGGAGAAATATATTATGAACATCGATTGGAATAAAAACCCCCTCATCCCAGCCATTGCACAAGCCAATGAAACTTCACAAGTACTCATGCTTGCCTATATGAATGAAGAAGCGTATAACCTTACTCTCAGTACAGGATACGCTCACTACTTCAGCCGCAGTAAGCAACGCATCTGGAAAAAGGGTGAAAGCTCTAACCATACACAAGAAGTAAAAGATGTGCTTCTTGACTGTGATGCAGATACGGTGGTATTGAAAATAAAACAAAATGGTGTAGCCTGCCATACAGGAAGAAAAAGTTGTTTTTTTACTTCTGTAATCCAAGATAAAGTTATCTTGGAACAAGAAGTAGATACAGATGCTATCTATGGCGTAGTAGACACACTTTACCATACTATATTAGAGCGTAAAAATGCTTCTGCAGAAGCAAAGTCCTGGACTAAAAAACTTTTAGATGATAAAGAACTTATGCTCAGCAAGATCCGTGAAGAGGCAGATGAAGTGTGTGTTGCTATCAACGAAGAGGATGATGAACAAGTCATCTACGAATCTGCTGATCTACTCTACCACACCCTAGTAGGACTAGGATACAGAGACATCTCACCAGACAGAGTAAAACAAGAGTTAGGAAGAAGATTTGGATTAAGTGGAATAGAAGAGAAAGAAAGCCGTCAAAAATAACCATTAATCACACGAAGTGTGCATCTGTCATGGCGAACGCCCTTGAAAGCAAAGCGATTCGAGAACAGAGACGATTTTTTGCTTCGTTTTTTCTAAAAAAATGAAGAGAAAAACAACACCACAGTTTGGATTTATTAGGGAAATTATAAAATGAAGAAAAAAAGATGTTGCTAAAAAAACAACACCCTATAAATTATTTGAAGTTCCCAAATACAAGCGGAGCTTTCAGATCCAAAGTCTTCACTTCAGCCATCACAGCCTGAAGATCATCTATCTTCTTCCCGGAAACACGAACCTCATCACCCTGAAT
>JAUXGC010000147.1 GCA_030622375.1 Sulfurovum sp. | reverse complement strand
GGAATAATAGTTTTAAAAGAGGAGGGAGATATGTTGAGACTAATGGATTTGATAGCAGCTAAAGATAACTATGAAGTATGTATAAGTGCGGCAAAAAGTATCGCATTTTCCATGGAGAGTAAAGAACTTTTTTTCTGGATTACTAGGTCACAAGAGGCATACCTTCATGGACTTGGACAACAAAGTATAGATTTGCATATTTCTGTTCCTAGAGATAGCTTTTTAGATTCCCCTAGTGTTGAAGATGTCAAAAATAGATGGTGGCTTACTTCTGGAGATACAGACTTTATTTAGAATATAAAAATATTTGAGACCAAAAAAAGGAATGATTTGTAAATGATTGAAGAAAGTAAATTAATACCATATACAACAACAGATATTCCTTTTGGAGAATGGATAGTTTTTGCTCCTCATCATGATGATGAAACCATAGGCATGGGCGGTTCACTTATTCTCGCGAAAGAGCAAAATATAAAAATTACTCTAGTCATAGTTACTGATGGTAGCATGGGTGGTAATAGTAGTACTAGAGAAAATGAAGTAAAGGCTGTAGCCAACAAGCTTGGTATCACTGAGCTTATCTTCTTAAGACAAAAAGATAGAGATATAAACTTTGATGATAATCTTATACAAAATATAGCTGATATTATTGACGACTCAAATGCAAATACTGTATTTGCTCCATCATCTATGGAGCTACACCCAGACCATCGTATGACTACAGAGTTGGTGTGGAGTGCCTTAAAGCGCACAAAAAATAGACCAGATTTTTATACATATGAAATATCAGTTCAAAGTCAAATTAACTATTTGGTAGATATTACAAAAGTAATGCCTCAAAAAAAATCACTACTCTCTTTATATGCAAGCCAACTTGAACAAAATAACTATATGGATTTGATGGTATCTATGAATCGTCTTAGAACATATACATTGCCTGAAAATATCGCGTATGCTGAAGGATTTTACTATTATGGTAATGAGCATGATATGGATTATAGGGCGCAGTTGATTTCAGATATAGAGCCTTATACTCAACAACATTTTTTTGAAAAATATGGAGAAGTTGATTTGAACAAGCTAGATTTTTCTAAGAGTACCAAGAGCAGTGCAGATACACTTGTAAGTGTGATAATGCCTTGTTTTAATGATGGTGCTTATCTTGCTGAGGCAATTGATAGTGTTTTGAATCAGACTTATAAAAATATTGAAATTATTATTGCCAATGATGCGTCAACTGATATAGGAACGGTAAATATTTTAAAAGAGTTGAAAATCAGTGGCATTAAGGTCATTGATCTGGAGACTAACTCTGGACCGTCTGTTGCTAGGAACAGAGCTATATCTATGGCAAAAGGTAAATATATTTTAGCATTGGATGCTGATGATAAAATTGCTCCAACCTATATAAAAAAAGCAAAAGAAATTTTAGATAATTATGAAGAAATAGGTATAGTGTATTGTGAGGCAGAGTGTTTTGGGAGAGAAAATAAAAAATGGGATTTGCAAAAATACTCATTCCCTGAAATTTTAATTTCCAATATGATTTTTGTTACTGCAATGCATAGAAAAAAAGATTGGGAATCTGTTGGCGGATACAATGAAAATATGATAAATGGTTTTGAAGACCATGATTTCTGGCTATCTATTTTAGAGCTTGGCAGAGAAGTGTATATGATAAATGAAACTCTGTTTAGCTATAGGATAAAAGATGTTTCACGAACAAGTAAACTTATGTCAAATTATGACAATATACAAAAGTCACAAGTGCAAATTTTTAAAAATCATCAACAACTGTATATAGATAATATTAAAGTTTTTTTTGATGAAATAGGCAAAAAACAAGTTGCAGAGCAAAAAAATTTAGCCATGCAGCTCTCTATTGATGGACATAAACTGGTTATTGATAAACAGAAACTTGCTGTTAGTCATCTAGAGCGTACCGTTGCTGCACAAAATATTATTATGGATGAACAAAAAATACATATTTTGTATTTAAAGGATGTAGCTGAATCAATGAGGCTTGGAAGTAGACTCAAAAGAGTAGCCAGAAAAATTACGCCAAAGGGATTGTGGATAGTCCTAAAACTATCTTAAAATAAGACTATCTGCTTATCTATCTTTTAATTTTTTCTTTAAAATAATTTTGCCTGCTTCAACTCCAGGTTGATTATAAGTATTTACATCCATAAGTTCTCCTACAAGAGAAGTGAGTAGCTCATAGTAAAATACAAGAGAGCCTATGTCTGACTCTGTCACACCTTTAATAGTTATGGTGTCTAGAGGGATGTCTCCTTGTTCTAGAAGTGCTTCTATGACAGAGTTGCATTGCATATTGATTAGTTTTGAGAAAGAAAGATTATTTAAGCTGTCAAGGGCTTCTAAATAAGGTAGCTTGATATCTGGGATTGTCATATTGTTGCCAAAATTTTCAATCTTTATAAATGTTACAGATTTGTCTCTAGGTCCCTCCATGATAAGTTGAAGAAAAGAGTGTTGATCTTTTGGACCAACAAGACCAATGGGCGTAACCCCTACATTAGATTTACTGTGACGTTGATATTTTCCTAAACTTTCACCCCAAAGCTGAACATACCATTCAGAAAAATATTTTAGAGTTTCAGAGTAAGTAAATATACAGTTAATACTGTACTTATTATGATTTTTTGCATAATAAACAGCCTTTTTAAGAAGTATATCTTTTATGTACCCAGATTCAAAAAAACTATCTTTAATTTCTTTTGCCCCTGATAATAAAGCTTGAATATCAATACCACATAGAGCCAAAGGAACCAGTCCTACAGTTGAAAGAACAGAGAATCTACCGCCTACATTATTAGGAAGAGGTAGCATTGTAGCATTGATTTCTTTAGCATACTTATCTAGTGAAGCGTCAGGATCAGTGATAAAAGTATATGCAGAAGCATCATCTTGTAAAGCATAAATATATTTATATATAGAGAAAGTTTCTACAGTATTGCCCGACTTTGAAATAACAAGAAAATGGGTCTTTTTTATGTCAAATTGGGATAGTAAATCGGTGATATTTATGGGGTCTGTACTCTCAAAAAAGTAGAGTTTTCTAGTTAACTCTTTTACAGGCTTTATAAATTCATACACAGCTTTTGCCCCCAAAGAGCTTCCCCCTATACCAATAACAGCAATAGTCTCTATCTCTTTGGGTATGGAATCACAATACTCTAAGATGGGTGAAATATCTTGTTGCGGAAGTGAGTAGTAGCCAATAGAATTTTGCTCTGCCTTGATGGCTTGAAAAGCTTTTTCTTTTTCTTCTTTGCTGTCCAAATTGAAATAGAGTCTATTTTTCATTCTTGCCTTTGTTTTTCTTTAACTAATTGTTTTTTATACAATTACAATTTATATGGTAAATATATTATAATATAATTGTACATAAAAACTAGGTTTATTCTACTTTAATTTTAACTACTATTATAGTAATATCATACATAAATTAATTTAATAAT
>JAUXGC010000159.1 GCA_030622375.1 Sulfurovum sp. | reverse complement strand
TGCATTTTTAAAAGACATAGAAGGTTATGAAAACTTAGCAAAAATGATTCCTAATATTGCTAGAGAATATGCCGTTAAAAAATCAATGTTATTTTGGGGTTTAGGGATTACTCAACATTTAGATGGTTCGTACGCAGTGATGGCACTTACGAACTTGGCATTAATGACAGGTAATGTGGGTAAAACAGGTGCTGGTCTTATGCCTTTACGTGGACAAAATAATGTTCAGGGTGCTTGTGATATGGGTTGTCTGCCTTACTATCTACCAGATTATCAAGATGCTCCCATTGTAGGACTGATGACGCCACAGTTGATGGATGCTATGAATGAAGGGCGTATTAAAGCATTGCTCAATATGGGTGAAGACATTACGCATATTCATCCAAATATAGACAAGATAGACAAAGCTATGGATAACCTAGAATTCTGTATGGTACAAGAGTTGTTTATGACAGATGTGACAAAAAAAGCAGATATTATTATAGGTGTAAAATCTGCGTATGAAAAAACAGGTGTGTATGTCAATGCCATGAGAAGACTGCACCTTTCTCAACCACTTGTGAAGTCTGATTTGCCAGATGATTGGGAAGTATTGACTCAAATGGCACAAAAGCTAGGCGATGACAAAAACTTTCACTTTAAAACTTCTGAAGATGTATGGAATGAAGTACGTGAGGTTGCACCTAGGCGTTTCTCTGGTGCTGCATATTATAGATTAGAACGCCACCGTAAACGTGGTATGCAGTGGCCTATCTATCATGAAGATACACCTATCCTGCATCTTCTTGATTTCCGTACAGATGATGGTCTAGGTAAGTTTGTTTATAAACAGTATGATTTACGTGGTCAAATAGAAGAGATACTTGAAAAGAAGTTTTATGATAATTCCTTGAATGGTTTCTATCTTACAACAGGGCGTACACTACCTCACTATAACAATGCAGCACAGACAAAACATACAGAGTCTCTGTATAAGAAATATAGTGAAGATATATTGTTGGCTTCAGTTGAAGATGAAGGTAAATTTGGAGACAAAGTCATACTCAAAAGTGAGCATGGTGAAACAGAAGCACTCACTGTAAGATATACGGATAAAGTAAAACCTAAGACGCTTTTTGTGACTTTTCATCATGCAAAGAGTCGTATCAATGCGATATTTGGAGATGAAAGTGATGAGCTTATACTCACAGCACGATTTAAATCGGTTAAAGTAGATATCATACCTGTGAGTGATGAAATCGCCTGTGGTTAAACTATCTTTTCTAGCACAATAGTTTTGAAACGAATCGTAGGGTGGGCCATACCCACCACATAAATCAATTTTATCGTCCTCGATGGTAACGCATACATCAACATAGCAAACAAAAGAAATCCTAATTTACTCATAAGCTTAGGGTATATGCATTTTTAGAAAATTGGCTTTATTGTAGCTTGATTAGTTTTTTTGATATAATGCCCATTATGTTAACCGGAAAATGTCGTCTATATCTAACGTTTAAGTTTAAACCAGTTTTATGCAACCTTAAAAAATATGACAATATGACATATTTTCACCTCTTATATTTTTTCTACCCTATACTACCAATAGACAGATAGGAGTAGTTATGAATGCAATAATTCCGATACACCATAAAATATATACTTTACGTGAAAAGCAAATAATGCTAGATAGTGATTTGGCAGAATTATATCAAGTGGAAACAAGAGTTTTGAACCAAGCAGTTAAAAGAAATATCGAGAGATTTCCTGATGACTTTATGTTTCAGTTGAGTGAGGAAGAGTATGAATCTCTAAGGTCACAAATTGTGACCTTAGAGAAAGGGAAAGGACAACATAGAAAATATATGCCTTATGTTTTTACAGAAAATGGTGTCTACATGCTCTCGGCTGTGCTTAAAAGTAAGATAGCCATAAATGTGAGTATAGAGATAATGCGGACATTTACAAAGCTAAGAGAGTTTACCTTGCACTATAATGCACTAGGAAAGAAACTTATAGAGCTTGAGCATAAAAATAATAAGCAGTTTAAAGAAGTATTCACTATTTTAGATAGTCTTGTTAATGATACTAAAAAAACAGATGAAAAAGTGATGGGGTTTATAAAATAATGAGAGAAGACCCTAAAAAGTATGGTGACCAAAGTGAAGATTTAGCAACAGCTTTTTTGGAACAAGAGGGGTTTATTATTCTTGAGCGTAACTACTTTGCACGTAAATTAGGGGAGATAGATATCATCGCACAGAAGGATGATGTGCTTCATTTTATAGAGGTAAAAAGCGGTAAGGCTGATTTTGATCCTGTCTATAATATAACACCATCTAAACTTAGAAAAGTGATTAACTCTGCACACTATTATATGAAAACTAAAAACTTAGATGTAGCATTCAGTATTGATGCACTTATCATACGTCATGATGAGGTAGAGTTTATCGAAAATATTACGCTATAATTCACTCTAATCATATTGTAAAGGCATACTTATGACACTTACTGATGTACAACTCCAACAATTTAATCAAGATGGTTTTTTGATTTTGAGAGATTTTGCTGATAAAGAAAAATGTGAAGCCATTTTGGATGTAGCAAAAGTACATTTAAAATATAAGATAGAGCCTATAGAGACTGAAGTTGGGTATGGCAAAAAATCTAAAGAGTATCGTACAGACGTGACTGATTACAATAAGGAAGAAGTAGGTACTACTGTTAGACGTTTACGGCAGGTCTATAGTCGGGATATTCTTTTTAAAGAGTGGATGGAAGATGAAAAAATACGTCCTGTTTTAGAGCAGATATTGGATGACCAAGTAGTCATAACCACAGCACACCACAACTCGATAATGACAAAAATGCCTCATCAAAGTACCCAGACCAGATGGCATCAAGACAGACGATATTGGTGTTACTCAGATGATAATCTTGTCAGTATTTGGTTAGCATTGGATGATGAGAATAGTGAAAATGGTGTACTTGAGTTTATACCTGGTAGCCATTGTATGAAATTTGGATCTGATCAGTTTGATGAAAAAGATTACTTTTTGGAAGAATTGAATAAAAATATTCCTCTTATAGAGAAGAAAGTATCAACTACATTGGAAAGAGGAGATGTGGTACTTTTTCACTCTCTTTTATTACATAGAGCAAATAAAAATGATACGAACAGACCTAAAATATCGTTTGTCTATACAGTTAAAGGAGCATCGACTAAAGTGATAGATGGAACACGTTCGGCAGAGTATCCTGAGATTCTATTACACACTATTTCTACACAATA
>JAUXGC010000046.1 GCA_030622375.1 Sulfurovum sp. | reverse complement strand
GCATGCATATAATCAATTCTTTCTTGATTCTTAATATTAATAGCATTAATCCAGTTGTCAACTCTTGCATAACCTACATGGAGTTCATTTGTACCTTTAGGAATATAAAAGTAGATAGAACAAGGTGCAAATAGTGCTGCTTGAGGAATACCTCGGTTAAAAACTGAGTTTGAGAGTTTAAAATGACAAAGAAGAGAAACCCAATAGGCATCATACTTTTCAAATTCTAAATCCATATTATCATACTCAAATTTAAAGTCTATAAAACCTTCTATAATAAAATCATGTTTTGAAAATAGTCCATCATGATCCATCACAAACTCTTCAACAAACTCCTCCATATCATCTGGTGTTTCAAACTTTTTTACCATTTTCATTTTGCCAATATCAGGTAGAGGCTCTGTATGGTTAAGTTTTTTTGTCTGTGTAGGCTTCATCTCTTTCTCTACTAATGCATCAAAAGAGTCTATCATTTCATGAAATATCTCTCTTGTCTTAGTATCTTTTTCGCCGATAATATCTAACATTGCATCTGCATCAAGATGTCCATACCAAGTAGTATCGTCACCCTCTATATCTAAAGTTTTATATACCAAAAAATTAAATGGGGCATACGCACCAAAGTCTGGATTCTTAAGCAGAAGTGGTCTGATTTTCTCTCTGTTTACCATACCAAAAAAGCTAATCATCTCTAAATTCTTCTCTTGATATTTATTGAAATAGTGTATTTGTATATTTTTATTTGCCGCAACGGTAGAGTACCCAATAGTCTCTATCTTGTCTATAAAATCATTTATCTCTATTCGCACATTTCCATTGGAACCTTGGAGCTCGGCTGTCAATATAGATTTTGCTATATTTGACTGTACATCTTTAGCATATACATCTACTAGCATCAACATTGATACCAGTAGTATTTTATGTAATATCATTCAAATCCTTTAGCGATTGGATGTTTGAATTATATTATATCTAACATTATTTGATTAAAACAATAATTTTAGTAAATATTATTTATTCTATATTAAGTGTTTCTTCTAGGTAAACACCAAGCTCCTTAGCCTCTTCTAAAATCATTTTGCTCACTTTCATTCTACTCTCTATAATCACATCTGCAAGCTTGGATTTAATATGTAATTCTAATGGACGCCTGCCTGGATATTTTTCCACTAAACACATCAAATCTTCTATAATTTTTGTATCTGGCACAAGGTTGAGTGTCAAAACAAGTGGTGGCTGCTCTACTTCTGGTGTATGTTTTATCTGCTTTTTGACTTTTATCTTCTCTTTTTTAGCATCTTTGAGTGACTCTATTTTAAGAATATTCATACGTGTAAAGTTGTGATCTTTACTAATATTAACTTTAAAAGCTATGGGCTTGGTTTTATCAAAATTTTCTTCCAACTCTTTAAGTCGATTTTCAAAAAGCATCAGTTCTATGTTGCCATGTAAATCCATGATATTGGCTATACCAAACTTATTTCCTTTTTTAGATATCTTCTCCACAATACCCTCTATTTTCCCTATAAAAAGTGCTTGTGACTCATCGGCTAAATCTTCTATCTCTGAACTTAATGTATAGTTAATTTCAGAAAGTGTCTCACGATATTTATCTAAGGGATGTCCTGAAACATAGAAGCCTAGAGACTCTTTTTCCATCTCCAGTATTTCCATAGGTTCAAACTCATCCATCTCTGTAAGTTCTAAAGTCACAGTAGTTAACTCTTCATCATCACCCCAAAGAGAATTTATGGCTTGTTTTTTTGCTTCTCCTGCTTTTTTAGCCATATCTACAATATCTTCCAGTTGTGAAAGCATAGCTTTTCTAGAGTATCCAAAGATGTCAAAAGCCCCCGCTTTTATGAGTGATTCAATAACCCTTTTGTTCACTTTGCTGGAGTCAATACGAGAAACAAAATCAGAAAGGTCTTTAAATTCATCATCTCCTCTAGCTTCAAGCATGGAACTAATAGCGATATCTCCTGCACCTTTTAAAGCACCCATACCAAACATAACTACCTCATCGCCGTCAATATTGCGTGCTTCAAACACTAATCCTGATTTATTGATATCAGGAGGTAAAAGCTTCATTCCCATACGTTTTACTTCATCTACATATCTGACTACTTTATCCGTATTATTTTTCTCCAAGGTCAAAATAGCTGCCATGAACTCTGTAGGGTAATAGTACTTCAAAAACGATGTATAAAAGGTTATCATCGCATAGGCGGCTGAGTGAGATTTGTTAAACCCATACCCAGCAAACTTTAAAATAAGGTCAAATAATGCAGCTGATTTTACTTCTTGAAAACCATTTTTAACCGCACCTTCCACAAATTCAACTTTAAGTTTATCGAGCAATGCTTGGTCTTTTTTGCCCATACCACGACGTACTAAGTCTGCGCTACCAAGGCTAAAGCCACCAATGGTTTGTACGATCTGCATAACTTGCTCTTGATAGACAATGACCCCATAAGTTGGCTTGAGAATCTCTTCAAGCTCTGGAAACATATAGGTAATCTCTGCACGACCATGTTTACGCTCTACAAAGTCCTCAAGCATCCCTGACTCCATTGGTCCAGGACGGTAGAGTGCGAGCATTGCGATAACATCTTCAAAACCATCTGGCTTCAGTTTTTTTGCCAAATCCTGCATACCAGAAGACTCTATCTGAAAAAGTCCAAGCGTCTCCCCTGTACCTATATATTTATATACTTCCTTATCTTCTATATCCTCTTTAGCAAAGTCGATACGTTTCCCATGTCTTCTATCAACTACTTGTAGTGCCTCTTCTATAACTGTAAGGGTTTTTAGTCCCAAAAAGTCAAACTTAATAAGGTCAACATCTTCGACATACTTACCACTATATTGTGTTGCCAAAGTATCAAGCCCTGTAGGTTTAAACAAAGGTGTTTTTTGCCATAGTGGCTCGTTACTTATAACCACCCCTGCGGCATGTGTTCCTGCATTACGATTAAGCCCTTCAAGTGCTAAAGCATACTCCCAAGTACGTTTTGCCTGTGGGTCACTCTCAAGAAGTTCTTTTATTTTTGGTTCTTTTTCATAAGAACCTTTAAGGTCAATACCCAGTTCATCAGGTATGAGTTTTGCCATTGCATCTGCTCTGGAGTAAGGCATGTCAAGCACGCGTGCTACATCACGAATAACTCCTTTTGCCAAGAGTTTACCAAAGGTGATAATCTGTGCAACATTCGAACGACCATATTTATCTACCACATAGTCAAGTATCTCTTGTCGTCTTGCTTGACAAAAATCCATATCGATATCTGGCATAGAGACACGTTCAGGATTTAGAAAACGCTCAAAGAGCAAACCATAAGGTATGGGGTCTATATCGGTAATCTCAAGAGAATAGGCTACCAATGAACCCGCCGCAGAACCACGCCCTGGACCAACAGGAATGCCCATCTGCTTTGCTGCATCCACAAAATCCCAAACGATAAGCATATATCCTGGAAACTTCATCTTATTGATGATATCCATCTCTACTTTGAGCCTCTCTCTATACTCTTGATGTTTCTCTGGAGGAACAATTTTTAAACGTTTTTCCAGCCCACGCTTTGACTCTTCTTCAAAAAGAACAATGTCATTTTCAAGAGAGTATTCTACATCAGGTTCAGGCATACTAATATTAGATTCAGCTGCTCTCTGCCTTGCAAACTTAAAGTTAGGTGGTGTGGGGTCACCTAGTTTTATCTCTAAATTACATTTGTCAGCTATCTCTTGGGTATTCTCTAGAGCTTCAGGAATATCTGCAAAAAGTTCTGCCATCTGCTGTGGAGATTTGACATAAAACTCATGCACAGAGTGCCGTAAACGCTTGGGGTCATCATAGAGTTTGTTCATAGCAATACACATAAAAGCTTCATGTGCATCTGCGTCTTTTTGTACTGTATAGTGAGTATCATTGGTTGCAATAATCTTAATGCCTGTCTCTTGTGAGATTTGGATAATCTGCTTATCTATACTATGTTGATCACCTATACCATGACGCATAAGTTCTAAGTAAAAATCACTTCCAAACAACTCTTTATATCTCAAAGCAACTTTTTTTGCCTCCGCGTAACCTAAAGCTCCATTTTTAACATTTCTATCTGACTTATTTAAGTGCCAATTAATCTCTCCTTGAAGACAAGCTGAAGAGCAAATTAACCCTTCAGAGTTATTTTTTAGTAATTCCCAGTTAATTCGTGGATAATAATAAAACCCTTTAATGTAAGCCTGAGAACTTAAGTACATCAAGTTCTTATACCCTGTGTCATTTTTAGCATACAAACAAAGATGAAAACGCTGACGCACAGATTTGTCATCTAAACTCTCTTGGTTATGAATATACGCTTCCATACCAATAATGGGCTTTATGCCCTCTTTTCTCATGGTATTATAAAAATCAATCGTTCCAAACATATTGCCATGGTCAGTCATGGCAACCGAAGTCATACCCTGCTCTTTTATTTTCTTAGCAAGTACCTTAATCTTATTTGCGCCATCTAGCATAGAATACTCTGTATGAAGATGTAAATGGGTAAAATGTGGGGTACGCTTCGGCTCTTCTGACATATATAAACCTTCATTGCATTAGATTTGTTTCTAAACCAATACCTTTAAAACAATAGGTATTTTTTTCAAAATTAAATATAGCAAAGTTTTGGTAAAAACAGATTGAAATAAGCCCACTATCAATATCCCTATTGTCTTCCATCTTTTATATGACATAAAAATAAAATAACTCTATCTCCATAATAAATTTATCATAACTAATATTAATTATCCTATAAGAGTTATTATCGTATAATTTTTTTAAATAAAAAATATAATAAGGAAAAATAATGAAAATCTTTAAATTTGTTACATTGTCAATTTTGGCATCTTCAATACTTATGGGCTCAAGTCTTGTTGAGAAAGCTAAAAATACTGGTCTAAAAGCAATTCCCACAGACAAGACAGAGCTTATGAAGCTTATTGACCCAAATAAAACCATTACAGAAGAGAGGGTAGAGCTTGGTAAAAAACTATATTTTGAACCTAGGCTCTCTAAGAGTGGGATTATCTCCTGCAACACTTGCCATAATCTTGGACTTGGTGGTGTAGATGGAGTTTCTGCTGCAGTTGGTCACCAGTGGACTCCAAACCCACATCATTTAAACTCACCAACTGTATATAATGCAGTATTTTTTGCATCACAATTTTGGGATGGCAGAAGCCCTCATTTAGAAGACCAAGCACAGGGTCCTATGCAGGCAGCTCCAGAGATGGCTTCACCACCATCACTTGTAGAAGATAGAATCAATTCAATTCCTGCTTATGTAGAAGAGTTTAAAAAAGCTTATGGAGAAGATGTAAAAGTTGATTTTGAAACTATTACTGCAACTATTGGTATATTTGAGAGAACTTTAATTACACCATCTAAATTTGATGACTTTCTTAATGGTCAAGAAGATGCCATGACAGATGCCCAAAAAGAAGGCTTAAATACTTTTATAGACAAAGGTTGTGCAAGTTGCCATACAGGTATCGCTATTGGTGGAACCATGCAACCATTTGAACTTGCTGGCAAATATAAATTTAGGGATGTAGGTGATTTTAAAGGTAATGCACAAGGCATGGTTAAAACTCCTACACTTAGAAACATCACAGAGACTGCTCCATATTTTCATAATGGTGCTATTTGGAACTTAGCAGAGGCAATAAAAGAGATGGGAAGTACTCAACTTGGTATTAGCATTTCAGATGAAGATGCCACCAAAATTATAACATTCTTTGGTGCATTAGAGGGAAGAAAACCTAATGTAACATATCCTCAACTACCACAAAGTACAGACACAACTCCAAAACCTGATTTCAAATAAGTTAGAGTTATGCCCCACCTCTTTGGGGCTTACATCTTTGTTTTAGTATCTTTTGCTATGATGCGATATCTAAAATAAAGGTAGTCACTTTAATGAAAGAGAATTATTTCCTATCTCAACCACATCAACCCTTTTTTGTATTAGCATTTATCAGTGCTATTGTATCTATGCTTATTTTTATGTTGAGCTATAAAGGTATTTTAACACTTACTCTACTCCCCTCATCTTTTCACTCTTATACTATTATTTTTTTACTTTTTACACCTGCTTTTTTAGCATTTATTTTTACCACTTTCCCCCGTTTTGCAAGTACTCCAGCCATTGAAAAATCACTTTATCTAAAAGTATTTGGACTGTTTACAATATGTTTCATACTATTTATCGTGGGAGCATTAACAACTGCACTACTCTATAAAATAGGAATGGTTGTATTGTTAGTGGCGCATTCATGGGCTATAAAAATACTAATTGGTATCTTTAACAGTTCAAAAATGGAAGATAAGCATGATATATTTTGGATACTTCTAGCAATGCTCTTTGGCTTAGTCTCTCATTTACTTTTTATAGTGGGTGAATCTTTTTGGATGCCACTACAGAGTTTTGCCATACAAGTAGGCATATATCTATATCTTTTTTTACTGGCTTTCTCCATAGCACAACGCATGGTACCTTTCTTTTCTCACTGTATGGTAGATAAAAACATGCATCTTCTCAAAGTAGTTGCTTTACTTTTAGCCTTGCATATTATTTTAGAAACCATTCATCCTCACCTCTCTTTTATTGCTGATTTTGCACTGGCATTTTTTATAGGAAAAGAGCTCTTTAGATGGAGTCTTCCATTTCCAAATCCAAACCCCCTACTTTGGATACTTCATCTCTCGCTCTACTGGATACCTGTAGCTTTTACATTTGGAGCTATGAGCAATCTCACTTCTTTAATTAATGGTACAAATTTTCTATTTCTAGATATACATACTCTTATACTTGGTTTTGTCTTTACTATACTCATAGGGTTTGGAACCCGTGTCACCATAGGTCACTCAGGAAATATGATGCAGGCAGATATGTGGGTAAAAATACTCTTTAATTGGACACAGGTTGTTGTTATTATGCGTCTGATAACCTCTATGGTATCTGCTTGGGGATGGGACTTTACTATACTATTTGACATCTCTGTAACGGTATGGTTGATTATGTTTGTTTTATGGGGCATACGCTTCTTTAAAGTACTTATATTTGGAGCAAGATTAACAAAATAATCTGTTATAATTCCCGTATGAAAAAACCTATTTATATTACTGACCTTGATCATACTTTTTTACGTACCGATCAGAGCGTGAGTGACTTCAGTGTCAAAGTATGGAACGAAAAAGCAAAACACACCATACTCTCTGTAGCTACAGCAAGAAGCTTTCAAAAATCTCATGATTTTTTAGAAAAACTACATCTTGATGCACCTATGATTCTACTTGACGGTACGATGATAGTAAGCCCTGAAAAAAAACTTATAGATATCAAACTTGTAAACAAAGAACTTGGAGATGCCATCATCGATGAAGGTTCAAAATATGGCATCTACCCTTTTGTCATAGCCCTAAAAGAGATAAAAACACTTGATGAAGCCTTCCTATTCCCAACAACATTAAATACCTATCAGCACGGTGTATTGGAAAACTACAGGAACGATCCACGTATGATAGAGTGTAAAAACATCCGTGCCATGGATATGAACTTAAAATTGGTTTACTTTGGTGAATACAATACCCTTCTTCCAATGACAAGAAATTTCGAGCAAGTGTTTGGTAAAGAGTTAGAGTACAAACTCTCTCCAGAAAAATACTCAAACGGCTGGTTCCTCACCATACTCCACCCAGAGGGAGACAAAGCCCATGCACTGCAAAAAGTAGCAAACTACATGGGTAGAGATACTGCTGATATAACAGTATTTGGCGACTCTGTAAATGATATAGGCATGTTCAAACTTGCTGGGACTTCTGTGGCTGTTTCTAATGCTTTGGATGAAGTGAAGGCTGTGGCAGACATTGTGTTGCCTCATTCTAATGACGAAGATGGGGTTGCTAGGTATTTAAGTAAAATATAGCTCTCTCTTTCTTATACATAAGATGAAAGCGAGAGCTAGTCTGAACTATTAAGTTTTTAGCAGTACAATAATAAAAATAAAACAAGGGTTTACCTTCATGTCAAAACACCCCACACTCCTAGAACAATTTCGCTCTTTTTGTTTCCAAAACTCTACCACTGATTTTGAAAAGGCTGTAGAATACTTTGCTGTATTTGGTGGTATGGGATGGAGGGTTGACTTATCTAAACCACTAGAAGAGTTAATCGAAGAGAAAGTATTGAAAAACTACAGATATATCCATGGGGACATTACGAAGATTACCCAGAGCAACAACATTCACCATTCACTTCTTACTGCCCTTGCTACAGGAGATAGACGAGAACATTCTGCTTTTAAAAAAGCTAATATTAAGAGAGAAGAAGGTGAAAAATCTATAGATTTTCTCATAGAGAATGGTTTGCTAGTTTTTGATAAATCTATAGAAAAACCAGTGGAAGAAAAAGATGATAACTCAGATAAACTTCTTTTTACACAACCATTTATGCGTTTTTGGTTTGCTTCTATCTCACCTAATTATAAAAATATTAGAGAAGGTGATTATAAAGAGTTCAAAGAACGTTGGAATCATATAAAACAGAGTTTTTCTAATCTTATCTATGATCAACTTGTTATGGAACTTATGAAAAAAAGTTTTAAAGATGATCCCAAAGGTGGTTATGTAGCCAGTATCGGTTCTT
>JAUXGC010000017.1 GCA_030622375.1 Sulfurovum sp. | reverse complement strand
CCGAGTGCCGGGGGCTGGGGTATACCTATGGCTACGGACATTGCTTTTGCCATTTCTGCCTTGGTACTTTTAGGAAAGCGTGTACCGCCTGCACTGGTTACCTTCTTGGTTGCTTTGGCTATTGTTGATGACCTTGGTGCGGTGTTAGTGATAGCACTCTTTTATACAGAACAAATATATATGTTGCCATTGGGACTTGCTGGCGGTGCATTTTTGATATTGGTGATGTTTAACCGTTTTGGGATTCATATGATTTTGCCTTACTTTATAGTGGGGCTTTTTATGTGGTTTTTTATGCTTGAATCAGGAGTGCATGCGACTATAGCAGGGGTTATCGCTGCACTTGCCATACCTTCTAAGCCTAAGCGTGCACCGGGGAACTTTAGAGAAGATGCGAAGGTCTTACTAGATGAATATGATAGCTACCCTGTAGACGAAAAACAGGGTATGAATGAGAGACAAAAAGCTATACTCATAAAGATAGAAGATAGCATAAATGACATAGGTACTCCTGCAGCTAGATTAGAGCATGATTTGCACTTGCCAGTGGCACTTATTGTTATCCCTCTATTTGCATTGGCAAACGCAGGGATAGCTATAGACTTTAGCTCTATTGGTACAACTATTATGACACCAGTATCTATGGGGATTATAGCAGGTCTTATATTGGGTAAAGTCTTGGGCATTTTTGGGGTGGCGTGGTTGGCTATTAAACTAAAAATTGCATCACTTCCTCAAGGCAGTAGTATGAGTCAAGTTTTTGGTGTGGCATTTCTTGGCGGTATCGGCTTTACTATGTCCATTTTTGTAGCTGACTTAGCATTTGTCGGTAATCCTGAACTTATTTTCCAAGCCAAAGTAGGGATACTAGTAGCCTCACTGTTTGCTGGTTTATTTGGATACTTTTGGCTTAGATTTGTGGCGAAGTCAAATACTGCTTAATTTATGACAGCCTTTTATTTATTAGGTTCAGAAAAAAATGCAAAAGTTAATGTGTCTACTTTATCTATAAGTTTTTTCTTGACAGTAAGTTTTTTGCTATAGAAGACAGATAAAAGACCACTATTGTTTATGCCTAAGATAAATGAGTACTCACCAAATCTATATCGTTTTAAATCTTTTGGTTCAGGTCTTTCACCAAGACCTTTAAGTTTAAAATGAATACCATTTGGAAAGTCATAAGGGTAGACTTTGTCATCTTCTTTTATGTTGGTTTTTCCTTCGTCAGACGTGACTTGAAGTATAAGTTTATTATCTAGTTCATGTGTTCTAATATTGTAAGGTCCAAATTTTATTTGCATGTTTATCCTTTTTGTTATAGTATAGTATATTAATTAGGTTAATAAGTAGAAATAAAATAAAAAATAAAAAGTTCTTACTTTAAAAGTATGACAATTTGATATATTTTTACTCCTAATCCAAAAAATAAGTTATCATTTTTTTACAGTTTATAATGGAGAAATTGATGTTAAATACACAGATTGACAATTTGTATCTTTTAGGATACACTAATGATGTATAAAGTTAAGAAAAGTACATATTTTGTGAAGTGGATTGATGCACTTAAAGATTTAAGAGGCAAAATCGCCATAGTTAGACGCATGGAGAGAATGGGAAATGGTAATTTTGGTGATGTAAAGTCTGTAGGCGACAATGTCTCTGAACTACGGATAAAAGTGGGTCCTGGTTATAGAGTGTATTTTACAAAATTTGAAGAGAAGTTGATAGTCTTACTAGTTGGTGGAGACAAATCAACCCAGTCAAAAGATATCAGCAAAGCTAAAACATTGCTAGAGGAGTTAAAAGATGGAAAATAATACATTGACTGATTTTGATATAACTGATTATCTAGATAGTAGAGAGGCTATAGGTGAATATCTATCACAAGTACTTGCAGATGGTGATACCAATGAACTTCTTGTAGCTCTTGGGTATATAGCTAGAGTCAAAGGTATGACTGAGATAGCCAAGAAAACAGGCTTGGGTAGAGAGAGTCTTTATAAAACATTCCAAGAAGGGACAAAGCCTAAGTTTGAGACTATTATTAAGGTTTTGGATGCATGTGGTGTTAGGTTGAAGGTAATTTAATCTTGTTCAATATTAATTTTTTAGAAATACGCTATTATCTTGTTTGCCATAAAATTAAATCTATCATTTTTGTTTCTGAAATTTTGTAATCTTGATGAGAAACCTACATCCACTTCTTAGTCTTACTCGTAGCCTCCGCCTCCAAAGGATCATCAGGCCAATAGTGCTTCTTATACTTCCCTCTCAATTCTTTCTTCACTTCATCATAAGTATTTGCCCAAAAGCTTTCTAAGTCTTTTGTCATTTGCATGGGACGGGAGGCTGGGGATAGTAGGTGCAGCATGAGTTTTACTTTTCCGTTTAGTACGGTGGGTGTCTCTTGTGTGCCAAACATCTCTTGGAGACGTACTGCTAAGATGGGTTGTTCTGGGTTGCTGTAGTCTATGGTTATGTGTGAACCCGATGCTACTTTTAGTTTGGCAGGAGCTTGTGTGTCTAGGTCTTGGGTTTGTTGGAAGCTCAGCAAGCCTAGTAATATGTTATATAGGTTTAGACCTTTACAGGCTTTTAGTGAATTAATATTGCCTAGGTAGGGTGCTAACCATTCATCTAAGTTCTCTAGTAAGTACTCATCTGAAAAGTCAGGGAGGGCTGAGCCGTGATGTTTGGTAAAAACTACACGTTGTCGTAAAGCTAACGCTTCTCTACTCCATGTTAATGCCTCTAATCCTAACTCCCCTAGTTCTTCTATGAGTACTTCGGATACTTTTTCTGATGAGGGGCTTTTTAGAGCTATGCTTTTTAGTGTTATGGCACCAAGTTTTGTAATTTTACGGGCTTCTACACGCTCTTGCTCTTCATTCCAACTTATATCTTCTTGTACGACAAGCTGTTCGCTCAAATACTCTTCTATCTGTGTATGGGAGATGGCTATGGTTTTGTAGATGGTCGCATTGGTATTGCGTGCATCTAGGTCTGAAATGACTAAAAATCCAGTATTGAAAAGCTCGTCTTGTTGGTGCAAGACGGCACCTTTGGCATTGGCTAGTAGGTATGTAGAGCTTTTGTCATTGCGTAGTTTGGCTATGCGGTCTGGGTAAGCAAAAGCCAGTAGTACACCTAGAAGTTCTAAGTTTATGCTAGTGTTTTGTGCTTTTTCTATGCGTTTGGCATTTTTAAGTAGATACTGGCATTGTTTGAGGTTGATGTACTGAGTATTGATGTTGTTTTGCATACGTACATCATGTAGCACGGAGACACGTTCCCGTAAGTCTGAAGAGCCAAAGGTATTGCGGTAGATGTCTTTTTCACTGATGAGCACTGCCAAAAGTGAAGCTTCATAGCTAAGGTTTAACTCTTTTGATTTTAGCATCATGTGTGCAAGTCTTGGGTGCATGGGGTATTTCGCCATGGCTTTGCCGTGTGGGGTTATGCTACCATATTTATTTAAAGCACCTAAGTCTTGTAAAAGTGTTCTTGCGTGGTGTAGTGCTATGGAGGAAGGTAAGTCCATCCATGACATTTGGCTTATGTCATCATTTCCCCATAAGGCTAGTTCTAGCATGAGTTGGCTTAAGTCGCACGAGAGAATTTCAGGTATGTCATGTTTTATCAGTATTTTGGACTTATGCCAAAGGTGGTAGGCAATGCCAGATGACATTCTTCCTGCTCGTCCTGCTCTTTGTGTGGCAGAGTCTTGGGAAATAAAGGTGTTTTCAAGTTTGTTCATGCCCGAGAAAGGGCTAAAGACAGAGATATTGTGAAGACCTGAGTCTATGACTATCTTGATGCCCTCTATGGTCAGTGAAGTTTGAGCGATATTGGTACTAAGCACTACTTTTTTTGTGCCTTTTGGTGGTGCTTTTATGGCTCTGTCTTGAGCTTCTTTACTTAGATTTCCGTAGAGTGTAGATATGTAGACATCTTTTAAGGTACTTTCATTAAGGAGTTTTTCAACACTTTTTATTTCCCTTATACCTGAGAGAAACACAAGGATGTTTCCCTCTTTTGTATTGAGTAGTTTAACTATGAGTCTGTGTACGTAAGTCGGGAGTTCTTTTTTTGTAGGTTGTGTGGTACCAATGGGTAAAAATATGGACTCTACAGGGTAGGCTCTTCCTTGTGAAGTGATGATGGGTGCATCATTCAGTACCTTAGAGATACCAGTAGTGTTAAGGGTAGCAGACATCACGAGTATCTTTAAATCTTCACGTAACAGAGACTGTGATTCAAGTGCTAAAGCCAAAGACAAATCTGCATGCAGTGAACGCTCATGAAACTCATCGAAGATGATAAGGGCTACGTCTTCTAAACTAGGGTCACTTTGCAGTTTGCGTGTAAGTATGCCTTCTGTGACTATGAGTATGCGTGTTTGTTTGCTTTGCACTGAGTCCATCTTTACCTGATATCCAATGGTCTCTCCTACCTTTTCATCCAGTAACTCTGCCATACGTGCCGCTGAAGTACGTACAGCCAAACGACGAGGCTCTAGCATGATAATTTTCTTGCCTTTTAACCATGGCTCATCTAGTAGGGCTAAAGGTAAAGCCGTAGTCTTACCTGCACCTGGTGGTGCTTGAAGTACGAGTCTAGCATTGGTTAAAAGTTTTTCTTTGACTTCGGGTAAGACTTGGTTTATGGGTAGGGTTTTCATGGCCGTATTATAGCTATAATTTGGTTATAATGCGAAAAATTTAATCTAGGGTATAAAATGACAATATACGGTATAAAAACCTGTTCAACAGTCGGTAAAGCAAGAAAGTTTATGAAAGACAATGGTATAGATTTTGACTTTGTAGATTATAAAGTAGAGTCTGTAGATGAAACTAAAATACGTGAATGGCTAAAACAAGTAGATATTAATATACTGTTCAATAACAAGGGTAAGAAATACCGTGACTTAGGACTCAAAGAACTAGGTCTTGATGATGAAGGCAAAATAGCATGGATGGCAAAAGAAAACTACCTACTAAAACGCCCTGTCATAGAGTATGGTGATGATAAAGTGCATGTGACTTACGATGAAGAAGTCTATAAAGAAACATTTTTATAAGAAGGAACAGTATGAAACAAACAATACATACATTGGTTGAGAGTAGCAAATTTCAAAACTTTATCATGGGACTTATCGTCCTCAATGGTATCACGATGGGAATTGAAACTTCAAAATCTTTAGCTTTGGAATATGGTACTTTTTTTACACTTTTCAATACTTTTGTTATCAGTATTTTTACCATAGAAATCATTTTAAGAATTTATGTCCATAAAACATCATTTTTTAAAGACTCTTGGTCAATATTTGACTTTACGATAGTTGCTATCTCTTTAGTTCCTGCAAGTGCTGGATTTGAGATATTTAGAGTGTTACGCGTACTTAGACTCTTTAGACTCATTACCGTTGTGCCACAGATGAAAAAGATTGTTGTAGCACTGCTTAGCGTTATACCTGGCATTGGGGCTATTGCCGCACTTTTGACACTTTTCTTTTATATTTTTGCCATTATGTCCACACAACTGTATGGTGAAGCATTTCCTCAATGGTTTGGAACACTTGGAGACTCTTTTTATACACTCTTTCAGATTATGACATTAGAGTCTTGGTCTATGGGTATCGTACGTCCTATTATGGAAGCTTATCCCTTGGCTTGGGTATTTTTTGTACCGTTTATCTTTGTGTCTACATTTATTATTGTCAATCTTATCATCGCCATTGTAGTAGATGCCATGAATGAGATGACTGCAGGGGAAGAAGAAGCTATCGTTCAAGAGATACACAATAGTGATGATGCAATGCAACAAGAGATTCTAAACTTACGTAACGACATCCAAGAACTTAAAGTATTGCTTCAGGCAAAGTAGCCCAAATTTAAATCTAAAGTGGATATAGACAACAGTTAGACCAAAAATTCTAGTACAAGATTAAAACTATGAAGGATTAAAATGTCAGAGATAGAATTTACAGCCGATGAAAAAGTAGTTTTATTACAAAAAATAAAATCTTATCTTGATCAAGAGCTTGACTATGAGATAGGGCAGTTTGATGCTGAATTTTTACTTGATTTTTTTTCTAAAGAGAGGAGATAGTAGACATATATGCAAGATATATATAGTTATACGATGCTACTCTCTGTCATCTCTTTTGCAGTAGCTACAGCATTTACTCCAGGACCAAATAATTTGATGCTCCTCTCGTCTGGGCTTACCTTTGGGTACAAGCGCACACTTGCACATATTTTTGGTGTGGCTATGGGTTTTCCTGTCATGGTTTTGGCTGTTGGCTTTGGCATAGGAGCTGTGCTAGAGTATTATCCAATGGTGTATAAAGTTTTAAAAGTTGTAGGTATAGTTTATTTGTTGTGGATGGCATGGCATATTGCCAATACACAAGGCAGTATGGATACAGAGAGATACACAAAAGATAAACCATTTACATTCTTACAAGCTGCACTTTTTCAATGGGTAAATCCTAAAGCATGGATTATGGCAGTGACTGCTATATCTTCTTTTACTACACAGAGTGAGTATGTGTTGTATCAGGTAACTATTGTAGCTTTTGTATATTTGGTAGTGGGAGTGTTTTCCACACACTCTTGGACATTGGGTGGAGTATTACTTAATGGGTGGTTAAAGAGCCAACGTGCAATTAGAAATTTTAATAGAGTGATGGCATTACCTATAGTGCTCTCTGTTTTGCCATTTATGATTAGTGGATAAAATAAATTATGAAAGACTAGCTTCTGAATTACAAGAGAAATAGTTGCAATGATTATTCCCCTAATATCCATTTACTTTTGATACATCTATTTGGCTAAAATATCAAAAAAATTTAGGATAGTTTGATGAAAAAAATAGTGATATTATTGGTTGTAATAACATTGATAGTATCTGCTAAAGATTATACAAAAAATCCAAAAACTGTCTCCCTTATGGATAGTTTAATAGAAAAACATGGTTTTGTGCAGGGAGATCTTGAAAAGCTTTTTGCAAATGTGAAGGTGCAAAACTCAGCTCTTCGTGCTTTTCTTCCCAAATCAAAGAAAAAACTTACTCCAAAACAGATAGAAATCCTAAAAAAACGTTATCCAAAGTATGGAGCTTGGGATCGTTATTCGAAAAACAAAATAAGTATATCTCGTGTAAATCAAGGTGTAGCTTTTGTGCAAAAGCATCAAGAAATATTTGAGAAAGTAGAAGAGAAGTACGGTGTGCCTATGGAGTATATTGCAGCTATTATAGGTATAGAGTCTGCCTATGGCAGGAATGTTGGAAAATATCCTGTATTTGATACATTGACCACTCTAGCTTTTGAAAAAAACAGAAGAAATAGATTTTTTACCAAAGAACTTATGAAGTTTATTCAACTCTCTAAAACAGAAAAATTTAACCCAAAAAATGTTTATGGTTCTTACGCAGGTGCCATAGGATTGGGTCAGTTTATGCCTAGCAACTATGAAGCTTATGGTGTGGATTTTAATGAAGACGGTCGTATTACCCTCCAAAAACCTAAAGATGCCATAGCAAGCATAGCCAACTATTTAAAAAAAAATAGGTGGCGTAAAGGTGAAGAGGTGGCTACAAGAGTAAGTTATAAAGGTGAGAGGTTCTCTAAGTACAAAACAGGTTACAAACATACATATGAACGTAAAGTACTTAAAGGAATTGAGCCAAAAATTAATAAATGGGATTATAATGGAGAAGTACGACTTATAAAACTTAACAGAGAGAAGTATGATGAACTTTGGTATGGCGCAAAAAACTTTTTTGTCATTACTCGCTATAATCATAGTGCTTATTATGCAATGTCTGTGCATCAATTAGCTGTAAAAATAAGAGAGAAGCTAAATGAAAATTAATATCATCATAATAGATAAAAAAAGCAAAAATAATTTATACTATGGATTGATAGAACACTATAAGAAAATAGCAAAACCTTTTGCAAAAGTTGAAGTGATTGAGCTTTTTGACAAAGAGATATCTAAAGCACAAGATATATCGTCCTCAGTATCTCAAAAATCTTACACAAAGGCATTGGAAAAATATTTAAATAGTGGTGTAAATATAGCATTAGATCCCTCTTCAAAAGAGGTAGATAGTTATGATTTTGCAAAACTACTTAAGGATAGCATGACTGTAAATTTCTTCATAGGCGGTGCACACGGGCTTGAGAGGGATTTTTTGCTTAAATGTAATAATGCCATATCATTTGGTAAAATAACGCTTTCACATAAATTGGTGAAAGTTGTTTTATTGGAGCAAATTTTTAGAGGTTTGACAATTAACAATAACCACCCATATCACAAATAGGAATATGCATAATATGTTAACAAAAAAAGAGTTAGAGTATTTTCAAAATAAATTACTCGATAGAAGAGTTCAAATAGAAAAAAACCTTAATGGAAAAGCACGAGATTTAGATAATATTAGAGGTCTTGAGCTAAATGATGAAGGGGATTATGCGGCTGCCTCTGCAGAAACCATTGTTAATAGTGCTATATTGGCACAACAAGGTGAAAAATTAACTGAAATTGAACTTGCTTTGGATAAAATAAAAAATGGAACTTACGGTATTTGTGAAATGTGTGAAGAGCCTATAGGCAAGCCACGTTTAGAGGTGAAGAACTTTGCACGTTTCTGTATTACATGTAGGGAGATTAACGAAAAAGAACAAAACTGAAGGATATAACATGAGATTGGGTTTATATATTTTTGCTTCACTTACGCTTATGGCTATTATTGGCGCTTTTGTACATACAATTAATCCAGACAATTATCTCGTAGAGATTATGGGGAGTAACTTTAATTTTCCAGTAGCAGTTTGGCTTATATTGCCTATGCTACTTTTATTAACTTTTACTGTTTTTCATATGCTTTTTTATAGTTTAAGAAGCTATTTTAAGCTTAGAAAGTGGCAAAGAGATGCAGCTACATTAGATGACGCTCTCTACTGGTCACTGGTAAATGAACCAAAAAAGCAAAAATATGCTATGGGAGAAGTTAGAGATTCAGCAATACTTTTAGGAAAGTCATCTTTAAGTGTTTTAGATAGTGTTGAAGGACTTAATCCTAGACTATCCAAAGTAGTAAATATTATCAATAAAATTAAAAATGGTGAATATGTTGACTTTAAAGAGCATAAAATGTCTAAAGTTTTTAATGAGGGCAATCCACATCTTATACAAAATAGACTAAACCGTTTAGAGGCAGATAGTGAATTTGTTGAAGAAGTTATGAAATCCTCAACAAACTTTTCTGAAATGGTAAAAAAACAAGCATTAGAGAATTTTGCAAAAAAAGAGACATTTTACAAAGCACGTAAATATGCTAAAGTTTTTGATACTAAAAATTTCAATATAATGCTAAGTAGGGTAAATAGTGAAGATGAAATGGGACTTAATATCGATATTCTTGATGATTTTGTAAGTGGACTAAATTTTTCATGTGAAGATTTTTTAAGAATTGCAGAAGTAACTAAAATAAAATTTACACCAGATGAAAATTTAACACTTTTTAAGGGCTATCAACTTGAAAATCCTAAAGCACAAAATGCTTATCTTTATCTTCTGTTTGAGTATGAACTTTTAGATAAAGTAGGATCATACTTAGACGAGGAAGAAGATGATGATTTTGTTAAATTTAGAGCCCTGTATGAACTCAGAAAAGAGAATAAAAAGTTTAAACTTGAAGATTTGATTGATATTAATACTATTTGCAGATAAAATCGATTGATTTTATCTTGAATACTTATTAGGAAATATGTATTATGGCTAAAATAGACTTCAGTAAGATCCTTTATGTCTTAGCTCCTCTTGCGGGCTTTACGGACCTTCCTTTTCGTTCTGTTGTTAAGAAATTTGGTGCGGACTTAACTGTAAGTGAAATGATAAGTTCTAATGCACTAGTACACAATAGTAAAAAAACCCACAAAATGTTAGAAAAAAGTTCTCTGGAAACCCCATACTCCATACAGATAGCAGGTTCAGATTTAGATGTTATTAGGCGTGCTGTAGAGATTATAAATGCCAAAGATGGTGTTGATATTATAGATTTAAATTGTGGTTGTCCTGCTCCAAAAGTAGTCAATAACTTACAGGGAAGTTCACTTCTTACTGATTTGGTTCAAATGGGTAAAGTTATAGAGACTATTAAAAAATACTCTAATAAAGATATGACATCTGTTAAAATTAGATTAGGGTATAATGAAAAAAATCATATAGAGATTGCCAAAGTATGTCAAGGGAGTGGCGCTGATTTTATATCAGTACATGGCAGAACTAAGGCGGGAAAATACAAAGCAGCAGTTGATTATGATGCTATTAGAGAGATAAAAAAGACTATCTCTATTCCTGTTATTGCCAATGGTGATATCGATAGTCCAGCTAAAGCAAAGTGGGTACTAGAGCATACAGATGCAGATGGCATTATGGTTGGTCGTGCAGCGATAGGCAAACCTTGGATATTTCATCAAATGAAAGAGGATACAGAAGAGGTCTCTTCGGAATTTATTAGGGAAGTGGTACTAGAGCATTTTGACCAAATGATAGCTCACTACGGTAAGTATGGAGCTGTCATCTTCCGAAAACATTTGCATACCTACTCCAAAGCAGGGTATCAGGATGCTTCAGCGTTTAGAAATCTTGTAAATGGCATTGATGATATGTTACAGATGAGAGATACTGTAGATAAATTTTTCTCTCAATCTTTTTGTAAAGATATTTGATCTGTATCAAACACTTTTAGTCTATTTACACTATAATCCATCCAAATTATTTTATAAGGCTTTACTATGATTTTTGTTATCATCAAAACTATTCATATTTTTGCAGCATTTATCTATGGAGGTTTTCTTATAGTAGATAATCTTTTTTTAGTAAAAATTAAAAAATCATTTAAAGAAGCGGAACATATAAAAATTAGAGAATCTTTTATGAAGTATGTTCGCAATGTCGTACCACCTGCTTTAATAGTTGCAGTGCTTACAGGACTCTATCTTATCACTCAAGTTTATGGTCCCATAGGTGAAGATGGGTTGACAAGATTTCAAATGCTGCTCTCGCTAAAAGCATTTTTGGGTATTTGGCTTGGAGTTAGGGGATTTTTACAAGTTTATCTCAAAATACAACCACTTCTATTTAAGAGTCATGTTTTGCCATTTAGTTTTGTTATTACTATTATCTTCTTATCTCAGTTTATGTATATTTAATACTCTATTTAGACGATATTCTTCTCTTTAGTAATAAATTTCATTAATTTCTCTTGTACTTTTGGTTGGTTTGTTATATATATAGCTAAAAGTGCTATCCCTACTCCTGTTATGATGTCAAAAAAATGGTGTTGATAAACAAAAAGTACCGAAAGAGCTATAAGTAAAAACCAGATTGCAACAAATATTTTTATCCATATATTTGTCAAATACTCTTTGAGTATAATCCAGTAGATTAAAGAGGTGCTAATATGCAGTGATGGAAACTGGTTATAAGGCAAATCCAATGCGAGTAGTCCAACTAAAAACTCTACTACTATAAAACTGTTAGTCTCTGGTCTAGGAAAAGCAAACTGGAAAGGAAACAATAGAAAGACAACATAAGAGACAAGACTAATAAATATTAATCTAGATGACAAAATAGCAAATTCAAGTCTAGTATATGGTAGCGTAAAAACTAATATAGAGATGAGAAACATGGAGTAATAGGGAATTATAAATTCAGGTACAAAAGGAATACTGCGTTCCCAATCCAGATTGGCTGAAGGGTAAGGAGCATTCAATAGTGCTATATTGTTAATGATTCCATACATCATCATGCCCATAACACCTATAATAAAAAACCAAAAAAATTTCTCTTTTTTAGATGCTAATGTATTTATGCTTATTCTGTATGGTGACATTTGTACTCTTTCAAACCTTAAAATTTGAGTATTAATATCTATTTAAAAATAGAATAATTCTATCTAAGATTTTACTTTTTCAAATATTTCATAAGACTTAATATACTTAAAAAAATGATATAATTTTGAATTAATTTTTGGAGTGGGGTAAATGGTTATAGAACTTATCTTTGTTGGTATTTTTATCGGTACGATGTCAGGGTTCTTTGGCATAGGTGGGGGTATGATTCTTGTGCCTATACTTTTGGTACTTGGTTTTGATATTAAAGATGCTATTGGTATCTCTATAGTCCAAATGGTATTTTCTTCTATTTTTGGGTCATACCTTAATCATAAAAAAGGTTCACTCATTATAGGTGAGGGTATCTTTATTGGGCTTGGTGGATTTGTAGGTGGATACATAGGTGGGTATGTCACAGAGTACATAGCAGATGTAGTATTGCAATTTACCTTTTTGGGCTTGCTCTTTTATGCCCTTCTTAGACTCTTTTTTTCCAAAAATCATGAAGATGATGTACAAACTAAGTTACTCAATAAAGGTTTACTTTTTAGTATAGGACTTGGAATAGGCATCTTCTCTATTACACTGGGTATCGGTGGTTCTATCATTTTGACACCACTTTTAGTAGGGGTATTGCATTATCCTCTCAAAAAGGCTGTGAGTGCAGGACTGTTTTTTGTGGTATTCTCTTCCATAGCAGGGATGATAAGTAGATTAAGTAGTGGCACAATAGACTTTGATAACAGTTTGATAGTCGCAGTGGCTTCACTACTTGGAGTGGCACTTGGCATTTGGTTTAAAGATCATGTGACATCTAAGAAGCATAAGACTGCACTTTTAGTGCTTTATCTGTTTGCTTTAGTTATGTTGGTGAAGAAGATTTGGTTTTAAGCATAGTTTTATCTAGTAAATAAAAAAAGGGACATTATGAGATTATTGATATTAAGTTTATTGGTTACAGTGACTATGTATGCTCAAACTTTTTACGTACTTACAGGAGTAGATAAGTATGACCCGTTGGTGGACATTGCACCTGAGTTGGAGATATACAAAGAGGACATCATGGAGCTTATGCTTGATATGTCTAAAGAGTTAGGTATAGATACTAGCAATCATCCATCTCGTGTGTTGGCATTTCTTATCACTAGGTTTTCTTTGGGCGAGACAATGGGCTATAGGGCAGAATTAGTACTTGGGGAGTACATGAAGCGTCAAGGGGTAAAAGAGTCTGTGTTTGCTCTGTCATATATGGACTTACATACTGTTGTAGAGGATGATGATATAGAAGATAATCTTATAGACACTGCAGAAAATATGCTCATAAAATTTTCTAGTCAATATAAAGATGACAATAAAAATCTATCAGATACAAAAGCAGGGATAACACATGAAAATTTTGCTCTACAGATGGAGTATGAAACTGACTATGAAATAGCCTTGGCTAGGGCAAAAAAAGAGGGCAAAGAACTGTTTATATTTATGTCAAGTTCTTACTGTCCTTGGTGTAGAAAATTAGAAAATCGCCTGCTTTCTAAAGTGGATATTAACAAGAAGATAAAAGCTGAGTACATCCCTGTGATGTTAAATTTTTCTAGAAAAAACTTCCCAAAACAGTTTAGAGAGATAGCCCTCACTCCTACGCTTTATATTGTAGACCCAAAAACAGAAAAGATAGAACATCAGTTTGTGGGCTATTCTTCCAAGGATGATTTTTTGCACATCCTGAAGTAGATGAAAAGATAATGAAGCGATGTGACTGAGCAAATGGGAATTAACTAGAAACTAAATACCACGACGAAAAGTGTAGTTTATATGCACAGCTATATGTTGGTAATTAGAAATATAGGTCAGTTACCACTTTAAACTTCAGGAACAGTTCCAACATCTTCAGCTGTAAATTTCTGATGACTGCCATCACAGTATGGTGGGCTTTTTGTATGTTTACATGCACAGAGCCATTTTTGTGTTGTAGTTTTTGATGTGAATGCAAGAGGGGTAAAAGAGGTGCCCTTATGACTTCCATCACAAAACGGCTGTGCTTTTGAGCGCCCACAGGTACAATAGAAATATTCTTTTTCGGCTTCCAGAGAGGTTTTGATAGGACTGTTATCCGCAATCATTGGACTTTCCATAATAGATCCTTTTTTTTAATTATAACAAAATTAAATATATTGAACCATCTGATAGACCCCCACATACCCCACTTAAAACCGAAATTTAACTAAAATATAACTATCAAGGATATGATTGAAAAATAAGTGTTTATATAAAATGTCTATATAAAAATAATAGATAGAAAACTTGTAATTATGTTATAATCCCAAGTTAATTTTCAATAAGGTGAAGAGCAAAAATATGGCAAAACAAAAAGATATGATACACGTTTATGGTGCAAGAGAAAACAACTTAAAAAATATAGATATAAGCATACCTAAAAACAAGCTAGTAGTTGTGACTGGTATCTCTGGGAGTGGTAAATCTACTTTGGCATTTTCCACACTCTATGCAGAAGGTCAAAGACGCTACATAGAGTCACTCTCCTCTTATGCAAGACAGTTTTTAGGGCGTGTAGGTAAGCCTGATGTAGATAAGATAGAGGGATTGACTCCTGCCATTGCCATTGACCAAAAGACTACTTCTAAAAACCCTCGCTCAACCGTAGGTACTATTACTGAAATTTATGACTATCTTAGGTTGCTTTTTGCTCGCGTGGGTGAACAACATTGTCATGAATGCGGTAAGCCCATCTCCTCTATGAGTGCGAGTGATATTATTGAAGAGGTGTTGAAGTTGCCTAATGGTGCTAAACTTATCATTATGGCACCTCTGGTAAAAGAGAAAAAAGGTACATTTGCAGATATGCTTGAATCTCTGCGTCATAAGGGGTATGTTCGTGCGATGATAGATGGTGTGATGGTGCGTCTTGATGATGAGATAGAGCTCTCTAAAACAAAAAAACATACCATTAAAGTAGTTGTAGATAGGGTTGTGGTTAAAGAAGAGAGTCGTGACCGTATAGGGCAAGATGTAGAAAAGGCACTAAAAGAGAGTTATGGTGAACTTGAGATAGAGGTACTTAACTATGAAGAGGTTGATTTTGAGAGGCAACATATGCACTACTCTGAGCATTTGGCGTGTTTTGATTGTAAACTTAGTTTTGAACCACTAGAGCCTGTAAGTTTTTCGTTTAACTCACCAAAAGGTGCTTGTCCTGCATGTGATGGACTTGGAATCCGTTATGCCATAGACCTCAAAAAAGTTATAGATAAAGAACTCTCTGTCGATAAGGGAGCAGTGAGAATTATGTATGGTTTTAACAAGAGTTACTATACTAAATTTCTCAATGCTTTTTGTGAACAGAATGACATAAATACAAAAATTCCTTATGGTGAACTAGAAGAGCATCAACAAAAAGCCATCCTCTATGGACTTGGCAGTTCTGTAGATTTTACCTGGAAACGACATAAGCTTAAGCGTGAGTGGCCTGGTGTGGTGAAATTTGCACATGATATGTTTAAAGATGAAAAAGACCTCTCTGAATATATGACTGAAAAGGTATGTGATAGATGTGAAGGGCATAGGCTTAGACCACGCTCTTTAAGCGTGAAGATAGAAGGAAAAAATATTGCCGATATTATAGATATGCCTATAGAAAAATCGTATGCGTATTTTGAAGATGAAAATAGTTTTTCACACTTAAGTGAACAGCAAAAGATAATAGCACAGTCCATACTTAAAGAGCTTTATGAGAGACTCTTTTTTTTACATGATGTTGGGTTGGGGTATATTACGCTCAACCGTGATGCACGAAGTATCTCTGGTGGAGAGGCACAGCGTATCCGTATCGCTTCTCAGATAGGCTCTGGGCTTACTGGCGTGATGTATGTACTCGATGAGCCAAGTATAGGTCTACATGAGAGAGATACTATGAAGCTCATTCGTACACTCAACTCCCTTAAAGAGAAAGGTAACTCTGTCATTGTGGTAGAGCACGATAGAGAGACTATTCTTTCAGCAGACTACATCATAGACATAGGTCCTGGAGCAGGAGAGTTTGGTGGAGAGATAGTTTTTGCTGGTGATGCAAAAAAACTCTCTCGCGCAAAGACACTTACTGCTGATTATCTGTATGGCAAAAAAGAGATTTCCTACTCTCATGACAATCCTCAAAAAGAGTGGATAGAGATTAAAAATGTAACTATCAATAACATTAAAAAACTTGATACTAAAATCCCTCTAAAGAATTTTGTATGTATTACAGGTGTGAGTGGCAGCGGAAAGAGTTCTTTAATTCTTCAAACACTGTTGCCAGTAGCCAGAGAGTTGCTTAACCGTGCAAAAAAAGTGCAAAAAGTAGATGGTGTAGAGATAAAAGGACTTGAATTGCTAGATAAGGTTATATATCTTGATCAAAGCCCCATAGGGCGAACACCACGCTCAAACCCTGCTACTTACACAGGCATGATGGATGAGATACGTAAACTCTTTTCACAAACAAAAGAAGCAGAGTTAAGAGGATATAAAATAGGGCGTTTCTCTTTTAATGTCAAAGGTGGGCGTTGTGAGAAATGCCAAGGTGATGGGCAGATTAAGATAGAGATGCACTTTTTGCCAGATGTTCTAGTAAGTTGTGATACTTGTCATGGGACACGCTATAATGCACAAACACTTGAAGTATTGTATAAAGGTAAATCTATTTCAGATGTGCTCTCCATGAGTGTAGGTGAGGCTTTGGAGTTCTTTAAAGCTATCCCTATGTTGGCTGTTAAGCTCAGAACCCTTACAGACGTAGGATTAGGCTACATTACATTAGGGCAGAATGCTACTACACTCTCAGGCGGTGAGGCACAGCGTATTAAGCTTAGTAAAGAGTTGAGCCGTAAAGATACAGGAAATACACTCTATATTTTAGATGAACCTACTACAGGACTTCACTTTGCAGATGTAGATAGACTTACAGGAGTTTTGCATCATCTTGTTGAGCTTGGTAACTCGGTGGTAGTCATAGAGCACAATCTCGATATGGTAAAGAATGCAGACTACATCATAGATATGGGACCTGAAGGTGGAAATAAAGGTGGGCTCATCGTTGCAACTGGCTCTCCGGAAAAATTGGCTAGTGAGCATGAAAAAACAGGCTCTTATACAGGTAAGTATTTGGAAAAAGAGTTAAAAGGGGCAAGAGTATGAAAACAATCACCATCATAGATACATTCGGATTTTTTTTCCGTTCTTATTTTGCTTTGCCACCTTTGCGTAACTCAGAGGGGTTTCCTACAGGTCTTTTAACAGGATTTATCAACCTTGTTGATTCGCTTCGTCGTGACCATAGTACCGATTATTTGGTATTTGCACTTGACAGTAAAGGCAGAACCTTTCGTAATGACCTCTACCCTGAATATAAGGCTAACCGCGATGCACCACCAGAAGATTTGATTAGACAACTCCCTGTTGCCATAGAATGGATAGAACAGATGGGCTTTGCCAACCTCTCTCGTGAAGAGTTTGAAGCTGATGATATTATAGCTACCGTTACAAAGTTTGCCAAAGAAAAGGGTTTGAAAGTACGCATAGTCTCCCACGATAAAGATTTGTATCAGATGATAGAAGATGGCAAAGTGGAAATGTATGACTCTGTGAAGAGAAAAATCATAGATGAGCAGGGGTGTTTGGATAAATTTGAAGTACACCCTAAAGATTTTATAAACTTCCAAGCCATTGTGGGAGATGCTTCTGATAATGTACCAGGAGTTAAAGGTATAGGACAAAAAGGTGCATCTAAGCTTATAAAGGAGTACCATACTTTAGAAGCTATCTATGCAGATATAGAAAATTGTGGAACACCTCGCATACAAAAACTACTTCTTGAGAGTCAAGAGAAAGCTTTTTTATCTAGAGAACTTGT
>JAUXGC010000008.1 GCA_030622375.1 Sulfurovum sp. | reverse complement strand
TTATCAAAGTCATATCCAAGCCACTCTACAGCATCTTTAAGAGCCTCAACGTATTTCGTGTCTTCTGTAGTTGGATTGGTGTCATCCATTCTAAGGTTACAGTGACCACGATAGTCACTTGCGATACCAAAATTTATACAGATAGACTTGGCGTGTCCAATGTGAGGGAAGCCATTGGGTTCTGGAGGAAATCTTGTAACAACCTCTTTACACTTACCTGATTTCAAGTCTTCTTCAACTATTGTACGTAAAAAATCTTTGCTCTCACTCATTAAATTAAGCCTTTTTATTTTGAAACTTTCATAAGAGTTGTATTTTATCAAATTAGAGCTTATAGCATCTAAGATAAAGAGTTTACTTTTAGATGCTTTCTAGACAATATAAAATAGGAACATAATGGTTTTTGGTAATATGTGAGTTAATTAAATTTATTTTTATAAGGTTTTCATTCCTCAATTTCCCCATTTCTAATCACATAAGACTCCGACATATTCACTGCATGATAGATAGTAGTTCCATACTTTTTACTATAGTATTGTAACAAAAGTTTTTGCTGTGTGGGTTCTATGGAGGGGGTGAACCAGCCGTTGTTGCTTAGGACTATCATGTTGTTAGGGTGGTTTCCTTCCTTGTCTTTGCTGTAGAGCTTCTCACTTGTGGCTTCAAAGCAGATAGCATTTCTATATACTTTGTCTCCAATTTTATAATCTGTAACCTGATTGCTCGCCTTGTAGTCTATTGCCCCATCATAAAATACTCTGTTAACCCATTTACTAAGAAATTCCGGCAGTGGATTGCTCTCTCCGAAAGGAACAAGCAGTACTTTATGGGCAATTTTTATATCTTTTTTGGTAAAAATATAAGTAGAGTTTCGTGGAGTTGAACCGTCCCAGTAGAGACCACCTGTAACTATTGAAATTTTGTTAGATTTTTTTTGAAGCTTATCCATTAAAGTTTGTGAACGGTTTATAAAAATAGGAAAAACAGACTCTGGCAATACAATAAGTGTTTTATTTGCATCTATAGCTTTGTCTATGGATTCAAAAACAGCATCAAACTGTGTAGAGTGCAGAGACTCGTCCCACTTCTCCTTAACAGGAGTATTTGTAGAGACTATTTGAATGGTATCAGGTAACGATGATGAAGTATTAACTGTTGGTTGATAGGCGAAAAGTATGAGAAAGAGGAATAAAAGTTGTTTTTTCCATATACTTAAAATGATGCCAATCAAGATAATAGCAAGTTGCCATTTTTCAATACCTAAATAACTCTCTACAAACATCAGTTCAGGTTTTAGCCAGTCAAATCCAAAAGGGTGAATATAGCTTAAAAGTAGCAGGCCAATAGCTTTTACGATTAAAGTGCTAATGCAGGGTGTTGTGCCCCCACAACACCATTTAATAATAAAAGGGCAATATAATTTTTGTGCAAAATTAAGATGTGGTGTTGTGGAGGCACAACACCCTACAGGGACAGATGCTACTTTAGCTATGAACCAAAAGATAGCGCCATAAGCTAGCATGATTACTAAAAGTCCAATAGGGATAGCCCAAATCATCTCATAGTATTTAAAACTAATTAAAATCCACCAGAACCAAAAAAGTCCTATAAAAAAACCAGAAAAAAACCAGACTTTTTCTTCTTCTTGGAGCAATAGATAGAGAGCCATTACAGCTAAAATGGTATTTAAAAGTGGGTATGAAAATTCTAAATAGTTTAAATATATAAAAGCAGAGCTTAGAAGTGCGATTACAAAGCCTTTTATTATCTCAATAGTGCTAAAATACTGTCTAATTTTACTCAAAGGATTCCTTATGGATAATGGACTAGCTTCATTTTTACCACTAATCATCTTATTCGCGATTTTTTATTTTTTAATTATTAGACCGCAGCAAAAAACACAAAAAGCACATGCAGCAATGCTCGAGGGCTTAACAAAAGGAGATAAAATCATCACCAGCGGAGGCATTATTGCCGTAATTGTAAAGCCTGAAGAAGAGTTTATCAAAATCAAGATAAATAATGAAGTTATTGTAAAGCTTGATAAAGCATTTGTGGCAAAAAAGGTTGAATTGGGTGAAAACGCTTAATTTTAGAGTTATACTTTTTGCTTTTGCCCTAATTTTTGGTTTAATTTTTTCTATCCCCTCTTTAACACAAAGTGATAGTGGAAAGAAGATTACTTTGGGACTTGATCTTCAAGGTGGACTACATATGCTTCTTGGAATTAAAAGTGAAATTGCTATTGAATCTCGTATTAAATCTATGGCTGCGTCTGTAAAGTATATTTTTGATGATGAAGAGATTATTTTTGATGAACTTCATATGACTGATGACAATCAAATCAAATTTGAATTACTTGATGAAGATGATGTTGCTAAGGCAAAAGAGTTACTAAAAACAGAGATAAAAGGCAGCACCTTAAGTCAAAGTGGATTGAATTTTATTCTTGAAATTACCACAGACGAGATTATTAGAACAAAAGAAAATGCTATTAAACAAGCAGTAGATACTATACGCAACAGACTAAATGAGTTTGGTCTTGCTGAGCCAACAGTGGCAAAACAGGGCGATGACAAGATTCTTGTAGAAGTTCCAGGGATTAAAACGCAAGAAGATGAACAGCGTATTCGTGAGCTTATTGCTCGGGCAGCACATCTTCAGCTTATGGCAGTAGATGAAGATAGAGCTTCTAGAGTTGCAACTATGAGCAAGAATGAAGCAAAAAGTTTTGGCGATGTCATTTTACCAGATGTCAGTACGGAAGAAAGATATCTGCTTCGTGCTATCCCTGTATTGGATGGTTCTATGCTTACTGATGCGAAAGTAGGATTTGATGAGAGCAATCAGCCAGTTATTAATTTTACACTTAATGGGCAAGGGGCTAAAATATTTGGTGATTTTACAGGTAAAAGTGTAGGAAAACGTATGGCAGTAGTTTTGGATAACAAGGTCTATTCTGCACCAAATATTCGTGAGCGTATTGGTGGGGGGCATGTTCAGATATCTGGTAGTTTTAAATTAGAAGAAGCACATGATTTGGCAATAGCACTTCGTTCAGGAGCCTTGCTTGCACCTGTATATGTGATGGAAAAAAGATCAATTGGGCCAAGTTTGGGTGCAGATAGTATTAAAGCAAGCTCTTTAGCACTTGCACTTGGATTTCTACTGGTTGTCATTTTTATGATACTTTATTATGGTATAGCAGGAGTTATAGCTGATATAGCACTCATAGGAAACCTCTTTTTGATTTTAGCTATTATGTCACTTTTTGGTGCAACACTTACTTTGCCGGGTATGGCAGGTATCGTTTTGACTGTAGGTATGGCAGTTGATGCAAATGTTATTATAAGTGAACGGATACGGGAACTGTTGTATCAGGGCAAGTCTATTGGAAAGTCCATAGAAGATGGATATGACAATGCTTTTACTGCCATTTGGGATGCGAATGTAACAACTCTTATTGCAGCAACGGTACTTTATGTATATGGCACAGGTGCCATTAAGGGCTTTGCTCTTACTATGAGTATCGGTATTTTAGCATCTATGCTAACTGCTATTGTGGGAACTCATGGTATTTATCAATGGATACTACCTCGTATCGATAAGAAAAAGCTGAACTTTTGGTTTGGTATTAAAGCAGAGGAGGTAAAATAATGGAAGTATTTAAATATAAAAAACCTCTTTTGCTGATGGAAAAAAGTAAACGTTTTGGCTTGCTCTCTGTAGCCATAGTAATACTTGCGCTTGGTTTGATTATAAGCAAAGGATTTAATTATGGTATTGACTTCGCTGGAGGTACGCTTATACAGCTACAGTATGAAGGCAAAGCACCCATAAAAAAAGTAAGAGAGGCTCTTGAGCTAGACAAAACCTACGAAAGTGCAACGGTTACTTTTTTTGGTGGAGAAGATGAAGTTGTTATTCGTACTAAAATGAGCTCAAAATCTCTAGGCGAAGATATAGCAGATAAGGTACAAATCCTACTTAAAGATACAGGTAGTTTTGATATAAGAAGAGTTGATATGGTTGGAGCCAAAGTAGGTTCAGAGTTGCGTGAGCAGGGACTTATGGCTATGTTACTTGCAATTATAGGTATTCTTATATATATTTCATTTAGATTTGAGTGGCGTTTTGCAATATCTGCTGTTATTGCGTTGATGCATGATGTTACCATTGCTATGGGGATGATTGTCCTTTTTGATGTGGAGGTTAACCTTGATATTTTAGCAGCACTTTTAACCATACTAGGCTATTCGTTGAACGATACCATTATTGTATTTGACCGTATTCGTGAAGGGGTGAGAACCATCAAAGATCCAGACTTAGAACATATCATCGATGAGTCTGTGACGCGTACACTTTCACGTACAACATTAACATCTTTAACAACATTTCTTGTTGTTTTATCACTATATATTTTTGGTGGAGAGATTATAAAAGGGTTTAGTTTTACCTTGCTTGTAGGGATTGTTGTGGGTACATACTCCTCTATCTTTGTGGCATCACCTATTTTGATGTGGCTTGGTTTTTCTGTCTCTGAATTTAGAGAAAAAGAAGCAGTGAAGCGTAAAAGAGATAAAGAGAAAGAGAAAATGCGTTCCATGTATGAGAGTGGGACGATATAATTACGCTATAATTTAACAAATAAAACTATAAATCTACTATTGAAAAATTGGCTTTGTCAATTTTCAAGAAGAAAGGGAATGAGTATGCAATGGGGAAAAGTTTTCTATATATTTTTTACACTGATGTCTCTTACAACATCAGCAGCATTTTTGTATGAGGAGGCATTAGTAGCACTTTTTATAGCAGGGTCTGTAAATATTATCTCGACCATTATGAAAATTGGGGTAAGAAATATACTTTCAGCAGAACTTTTGGCAGGCTCTCTAGTAGCTGACTTGCATTTGATACCTGCATTTTTTGCACTAAAGTTTTACGAAAATCATGAACTTGCTACAGGGCTGGTAATAGGAGCGGTTATTGCAAATCTTTATACCCTTGTCATATCTATGATAGAGAGTTCTAAAGAGAAGGTAGATTTTTAAGTTTAGCCTCTTAGATATACTGACTGTGATATTACTTTGAAAGGATAAGCTATGGTAAGTATGCCTACACTTTATGGAAGAAACTTTGAACTCAAACGACAAGAGATCAAAGACTATTTTCAATATTGTTATAAACGCTATGAGGCACTTTTTAATCTCATAGCAGACGAAAAAGCTTATTTTAAAAAAGCAGATCCTCTTCGTCACCCTATTATTTTTTACTACGGACATACAGCCACATTTTTCATTGTCACGATTCTGCAGGGACTCGAAGAGATACTGGACAAAGATTTCAAACTTATAGATACTAAAGATGTGCCCTTTGTCATACAGAAGGCAGCAAGAAAACATCAATATACTATAGCACAAATGACAGTATGGCAAAAATGATAATAATTGGTAAGAAAATGAATTTTGAAGCACTAGATAGAAGAGGCACTTATACTACTAAACTGGATGATGCCATAAAGAAGTTTGGTACAAATGATCTGCTTCCTTTATGGGTGGCTGATATGGATTTGGCTTCTCCTGTTTGTGTCCAAGATGCCATGAGAAAAAGAGCAAATCATCCTCTTTATGGTTACACTGTTTATCCGGAACGATACTATAAAGCCATTAAGAAATGGATGGAAAAACGTTTTGACTGGAAAATAAAAAGTAAGTGGATCGTACCTTGTTATGGGGTAGTGCCGTCTATGAATTTTGCTATAGAAGCATTTACAAAAAAGGGTGATGGCATACTGGTACAAACACCTATTTACCCTCCTTTTGTGTCTTCTGTGAAACATAGAAAGAGAAAACTTCTTGACAATACTTTAGTCTATAAAAATGGCAAGTACGAGATAGATTTTGAAGATTTTGAAATAAAAGCAAAAGAGGCAAAACTTTTTTTACTCTGTTCTCCACACAATCCTACAGGAAGAGTGTGGAGCGAGAAGGAATTGGGAAAAATCATAGATATATGTGTTGTTAATGATGTGATTATTGTTTCAGATGAGATACATGCAGATCTTGTGTACGAAAAAACGCATCATATCATAGGGAGTTTTGAGAAGATGAAAAATAGATGTATTATTTTAAATGCACCTTCTAAAACATTTAATGTTGCAGGGCTCAATACTTCTTATGCTATCATACCTAACGATAAACTCCGTAGAAGATATACGGTAGAGCAGCATAGATCAGGTGTTACGAATGGAAATCCTTTTGGCATAGAAGCACTTATGGCTGCGTATGAAGAGGGAGCAGAATGGTTGGATGCTTTAAAGGTTTATCTTTTTGTCAATATTGCGTATGTTAATGAATTTATTAAAAAACATGAACTACCTATAAAAACCATAAAAACCGAAGCAACTTTTTTAGTATGGTTGGATTGTAGTAAGATGGGCTTTACACATGAAGAATTGGTTAACTACTTTGTTCATGAAGCCAAGCTTGGGCTAAATGACGGAAAGAGCTTTGGCAAATCAGGAGATGGGTTTATGCGTTTGAATATAGGTACATCTAAAGAAGTTTTGGAAGTTGCGATGCAAAGATTATTGACTGCATATAGGGAAATAATTTGACAAAAGTTATTTTATGGTATCTTGCACTCTCTCTTTATTTGTATGCTTTACCGGCAGGGATTGAAGCGCACATAAAGAAGTCTGGAATTTCCAAAAAAGATATTAGCATTTATATTAAAGAAGTAGGTACAAGAGGTAAAACTATTGCTTCTTTGAATGCAAATACAACAAGAACACCTGCTTCAGTGATAAAAGTTTTAACTACATATGCAGCTATTTTGAAACTAGGGTTTAACTATAAATGGCCAACCAAATTTTACACAACAGGAAAGCTTAGTCAAGGGGTTTTGCACGGCGACCTTATCATTAAAGGCTTTGGTGACCCCACTTTATGTTCAAAAAATTTGGAGAGTATATCTGGTCGTATTCGTGCATCTGGTATAAGTAAAATTACTGGAAATATTATCATAGATCGTAGTTATTTCAGTGTAGGAACCAAAGATAGTTCTAAGTTTGATGAAAGCCCATATAGTCCCTATAATGCCATGCCAGATGCTATGATGTTTAATGAGCGTGTCAGTACTATATGTGTTACTCCAAATAAAAACAAAGTAAGCAAAAAATCTGCAGATTATAGCTATAAAATAGTCAATCAACTTCAGCGTGTAAATAAGCCTTGCAAAGGTAGATACTCTTGGCCAAGGGTAAAGGTAGACAAGAGCCAAAGTGTGCCTACTGTACTGCTCCAAGGTAAGATTTCTCAGCGATGCGGCACTCGCAATATTTGCAGAGTAGTAACAAAGCCGTATAAATCATTTTATTATGCTTTGAAAGATAGGCTAAAAGAAGATGGAGTACAGGTGGTTGGTAATTTGCGTTTAGCCAAAGTACCTTCTGGTGCCAAAGAGATTTTTGTTCACTACTCAGATTCACTGAAAAAGATAGTCTCTAAAACATCAAAAAAGGGTAATAACCTTTATGCAAGGCAGCTGCTACTTTTTTTAGGGGCAAAAGTGTATGGGGCTCCCTCTACAATAGATAAAGGACGAAGAGCTGTTGAGTATATTTTAAGAAGTAAAGGTGCTTTGAGTAGAGGAACACTGAAAATAGACAATGGTAGTGGACTTTCACGCTCTGCAAAAATGTCTGCAAAGATCTTAGCAGATATGTATGATAATGCTTATGAGCGTTATGGGCAAAGATGGATGAATACGCTTTCTGTTGCAGGAATAGATGGAACTATTAGAAAGCGTTTTCGAGGTACGATTGTTAAAAATAGGGCTTGGATGAAGACAGGAACACTAAGGCGTATTAAAAATATAGGGGGATATGTAAAGAGTAGAAATGGAAAACTCTATACGGTGGTTATATTAACTCATACCACTAAAGGAAAATGGAGGGCTTCAAAACTTCAAAACGATATTATGGATTGGCTAGTAAGATACAAGAGTAGCAGTACTAAAAAAACAGTCCAGAAAAACTATATACACGTGTCATCAAAACCAGTAAATATAACATTATCAAATAAAAAGAGTGCTGCTTTATCAAACTCTTCTAAAAAGTATTATAAACAAGTGGGTGTATTTTCTAATATGCCAGATAAGGTATATTTATTAAATATAAAGCATTTGGGATTACCATATAAGGTCAAAAACAAAACTACTTATAGGGTACTGGTAGGACCATATAAAAATAAAAAATCTGCCAATAGCATATTGCCAAAGGTGCACAAATACATCTCTAAAGGTGCCTTTATAGTAAAAGAGTAAAAGTGTTTTTTTGATTGTGAATAATATATTTTATAGCACAAATTTTTTTCAGCAAAACTTAATTGTAGTAGGGCTAGAATATAAACTAACCTAAGATATGGAGAAAGAATATGATTAAAAAGATAATAGTGGCAAGTATAGTACTAATTATGATATTTTCACTTAGTGCGTATGCAGAAGAGAGTAATACTGAAGTATCAGCACCTACTGAAACAATGGTTTTACTTACAACTAATAGTTTTTATTTAATTGAAAGTTCCGCTGGAATGTTGTCATTGGAGCCAATTATTTTTTATCAGGATGGAACAGGGGCCTATAATGGAAACTCTTTCAAGTATGAGCTTAATGGTGATTCAATAACATTTACATCATTATACTCTCTAGATAAAATTTTAACTTGGAGTGAGTTAACACTAGAAAATGACTATTTGAGTTCTGTTATATTTAATGATAAAGGCAGAGCAATTAAAAAAGATAGACTCTATTTTACAAAAGATTAAAATAGCAATAAGTAAGTTATATTGGATAGAAGATTATTCTTGACTGTCATCTGCTCTTTTTGTAAACTTTTTAAGATTTAATTTCAATACGATATAATTTCTTAAAAATTTAGGATATAAATGAATTTTGAAACTTATCCTTTTGAGAAATTGAATCAACTTCTTGATAATGTAGTTCCCAATGATAAATATACACCTCTGAGTTTAACCATAGGCGAGCCGCAGTTTGACACTCCACAGTTTATTTTAGATGCTTTAAATGAGAATGCACCTCTGCTTAACAAATATCCAAAAATAGCAGGTGAAGTTGTTTTACGTGAAGGGATGTTGACATACTTACAAAAACGTTTTGATTTGAGTCTTGATAATGCACAGATCATCCCAACTTTTGGAACGAGAGAAGTGTTGTTTAATTTCCCTCAGTTCTTACTGCATGATGTTGAAAACCCTGTCATGGTTTTTCCTAACCCTTTTTATCAGATTTATGAAGGAGCTGCCAAAGCCTGTAGAGCTGAGGTGATTTACTTAAACCTTAATGCTTCTAATGATTTTCAACCGATGGTTGATGAGGTAGCATTAGCAAAAGCCGATTTTGTCATCTTAAATTCACCAAATAATCCTACCTCTTCGGTAATGTCAATGGATGAGTTAAAGCATTGGGTAGAACTGGCACTAGAATATGACTTTGTACTACTTAATGATGAGTGCTATATTGATTTGTATATGAAAGAGCCACTACCCTCACTGCTTAATGCCAGTATAGAAGTTGGAAATATAGATTTTAAAAATATTTTAGTGATTAACTCTATCTCTAAACGCTCTTCTGCTCCTGGGCTACGCTCTGGGTTTATTGCAGGTGATGCCAAAATACTCAAAGCCTATATGATTTACAGAACATACGTAGGTTGTGCTTCACCGCTACCACTACAACATGCAGCAGCAGTAGCATGGGCTGACCAGAAACATGTAGATGGATTTAGGGCAAAATATCAGAAGAACTTTGAAATTGCCAAAGAGATTTTAAATGTAGATATGCCTAAAGCAACATTTTATATTTGGCTCAAAGTAGAAGATGAGATAGAATTTACAGTTAACTTGTACAGAGAATACAATTTAAAAGTCATCCCTGGTTCATTTTTGGGTAGAACTGGTGAAGGCAAAGGGTACGTACGGCTTGCACTTGTTTATGAAGAAGATAAGACAAGAGAAGGGTTAGAGCGTATTGCAGATGCATTAAATTTGTAGGGTGTTGTCTCCTGACAACACGCTGAAAAAATAACATAAAAGGTGTTGTGAGGACACAACACCCTACACAAGAGGAGAAATATATGAGACAGATGCCAGATATACATGTAGAAGAGTTAAAAAAAGATGCAGAGTTTTTAGAAAATATTAAAAGATTGGAACGTGAGTGTAGGGAAGAGGAGAGTATTGCAAAAGGGTACCAACTTTTAGATGCCAAACTGGTTATTGAGGCAGCAGAAGATGAGATTAATGAAGTGTTTACGTTTATTGTAAATACAGCCTTTGATAGACTTGCAGAGTATTTAACGACACATAAATCGTTTGATATGAATGATATAGAAGATATAGCTATTGCAAGAGCTATCTACGAACATGCTATTGAGCGATATAGTGAAAATGATAAAAAAGCTGCCAAAGAGATGTTTTTAGTGTTATATCATACTGTTGACAATGAAGAGTTAAAAGATGCCATGATGATACACGCTTGTGCAGTTATGGCAGGAAATAGTTTTGAAAACTTTATTGAAGACATGGTAGACGTAAGTGGAATTGATGAGAGTGACCCACTTGCCTTTTTTATACAAACTTTTGTACAGCCAAATGATATTCTTTTAACTATGTTTGCTAAATATGTAGGGCAAGGAAAAGAAGAGTTAAAAGTTTTGGAAGAGTCCAAATAATGTAGGGTGTTGTGCCCCCACAACACCAAATGATATATAAATTATAAAAGGTGTTGTCAGGAGACAACACCCTACGGAAGGCAAATTATGAAAATACACTTTATAGGCATCGGAGGCATAGGGCTTTCGGCATTGGCAAAGTTTTTGGTAAATGACGGTCATAAAATTTCTGGAAGCGACATCAAACAAACAGAGATTACCAATGATTTGGCAACAAACTTTGATGCCAAAATCACCATCCCCCACCATGAAGATGCAGTAATTGGTGTAGATAGAGTCATTTACTCAGCAGCAGTACGACCCAATAACCCTGAGTATCAAAAAGCAAAAGAGCTAGGCATAGAGTTACTTTCACGCAAGGAGTCTCTTAAGTCTATACTTGGAGAGAAAGAGGTCTATGCAGTAGGTGGTGCACATGGTAAAAGTACGACTTCTGCGATGTTGGCTTCCATTATCCCTGAGTCTAATGCACTGATCGGGGCGATCTCTAAAGAGTTTGGATCCAACGTTCGTAATTACCCAAACAACAAAGTGATTTTTGAAGCAGATGAGAGTGATGAGAGTTTTCTAAATTCTAATCCGTATTTAGCCAGTGTGACCAATGTTGAGCCAGAACATATGGAGTATTATGAGTATGATGAAGAGCGTTTTTACAATGCTTACAGAAACTTTTTATCCTTAGCTAGCGTACGTGTTATTAATGCAGAAGATGAATTTTTATCCTCTTTAGATATGGAGAGTATCAAGCTCTATCCATCTAAAGATATCACAAATATAGAGTTTGTTTTAGTTGAGGGTGAACCACATACTAGGTTTGAGCTTTTAGACTTTGGTTCATTTGAAGTATTTGGTTTTGGTAATCATATTGCACTTGATGCAGCATTGGCTATTTTGAGTGCGTTAGAACTCGGCGAAAAGTTAGAAGAGATTCGTCAAAATCTTTTAAACTATAAAGGCATTAAAAAACGTTTTGACATCGTTCAGAACCAAGAAGAGTGTGTAGTCATAGATGATTATGGACATCACCCTACAGAGATAAAAGTAACGATGGAGTCACTTCAAATCTATAAAGATTTACGTGGATTCAATAACTTAAACGTCATTTGGCAACCGCATAAATACTCACGAACAATGGATAATCTTCAAGCCTTTATAGAGTGTTTTGATGGAGTAGATGAACTTGTCATTCTCCCTATATGGGCAGCAGGAGAGATAGAAGTTGACATAGACTTAAAAGGTGCATTTAGTCGATACACACTGCTTATGGCAGACTCTGTGACAAAAGAAGATGGTGTGGTAAAAATAATTAAAGATGGGCATGTTATACGAGAGTATGGCGATGGATTGGTTACGGCTTTTGGTGCAGGAGATATCACTTATCAAATACGCGGAGAAGCGTAACTATTCTACCCAACCATTTTCTTTAAGTGCTTGCTGAACCCTGTTTGCTATCTTTTTGTATCCTAAGGCATTAGGGTGAATTTGATCACTTTTAAGTTTGGGCTGACTAAGAATACTTGCTAATACACCACCAAGAAGAGGTATATTCTCCTCCTCGGCTATCTCTTCATAAAGTACAAGAGGTTCAAGTCCAAATAGATTTAAGTTTGGTACTGAAATAAGTAGTACATCTATACCCTTATCTTTTGCCATCTGTATCATAGTCTTTAAATTGCTTTTAAGATGAGCTGTGGAGTGTTGTTGGAGCATATCGTTGCCTCCAAACCAAAGTATCATAAGTTTAATAGATGTATCTTCAAGTAGCTTGGGTAAACGTTGAAGTCCCTCATACGAGGTATCTCCATTGATACCAGCATTGATGACCTTATGTCCTAAGAGTGAAGATAAAAGAGTAGGATAGCTTTCCTTATGACTTGCATTGTGTCCATAAGTGAGACTATCTCCAAAAGCCAATATGGTATCATTTGGTAAAAGTGTATTCATTTTTGATTTTGTGTTTAAAAGTGCATGAAGTATAAACATGGAAATAGTGGCAATAATAATATATTTCATAAACTCCCTTTTTTTATGTTAGAGTATTATAGTATAATTTTATCAACTAGAGTCAGAGGAAATAGTACGTGTTTAAAGATTCATTAAATGAAAAATCCATCATTCAAAAACTAGACCTTGATGGATATATCCATCAGTTCAAACAGTTTTTAGCACGAGAAAAACCTATTATCATGATGGGGGATATCAATCAACACTATCGCTATATCTCTGCACTCTCTAAAGTGCAGTTCCCCACACCAAGTCCAGTACCGAACCTAGACAAAGAGTTGGCACGCATTAAAAAACAAGCTGTACTCTCTTTAGATGAAATTTATGCTTTTGTGACGATGTTCTCTTATTTTAATACCTTGAGTACCATAGAGCTTACAGAACCTCTTAGGAGTTGGATACAAGGCATAGAGATACCTGAAGAGATCGTAGAGATTATAGGGTACTTCACAGAGGAAGGGAGCATAAACTCCGAAAGAGACCCTGAACTTTTTAAACTTGAACATGCCATAAAACAAAATAAAGCAGACATAAAAGAGACACTCTATAAACTTGCCCACTCAAGTAGGCTTAGGGATTATCTAGTAGATACACAAGTGCATTTTAATGGTGGAGAAGAGACTCTTTTGGTACGCGGTGGGTTCAATAACGCCATTAAGGCGACAGTAGTAGCACGAAGTTCAGGTGGCTTTTTCTATATCATTCCTCAAAGTATCTCACATCTTAAAGAGAAGGAATCCACCTTGCTTAGCAACAAAGAGGAGATTATCTATAAGTATTGTAAAGAAATTTCAGAAGTCTTTTTTAAGTGGGAGCGTTTTTTAGCTTTTATCAATAAAGAGTATGACAGGTTTGACCACTATCAGGCTAGAGTTAGTTTTGCTAGAGCTAAAGAGTATGAGTTTGTACTGCCAAGTAAACAAAAGCGTATCAAACTGCAAGACTTTGTACACCCTGCCATAGAAGACCCTGTGCCTATCACTATGGATATGAATAAGCAAATCATGCTTATCACAGGAGTTAATGCTGGGGGTAAAACGATGTTACTTAAGTCCATGCTTTCAGCTGTATATATGAGCAAATACCTTTTGCCATTTAAGTGCGATACTTCTAAAACGGAGGTAGGACACTACAAGAGCATTGAAGCAGTTATAGATGACCCACAGTCGGTTAAAAATGACATCTCTACTTTTGCAGGGCGTATGCAAGAGTTTGCAAAACTCTTTAACAAAGAAGATGCCATTGTAGGTGTTGATGAGATAGAACTGGGGACAGATAGTGATGAAGCGGCAAGTCTGTTTAGAGTTATGTTGGATGAGTTACGTAAAAAAGGCATTACGTTCATCGTTACTACCCACCATAAACGTTTAGCTTCCCTGATGGCCACAGATGATGAGGTAGAGCTGATAGCTGCACTCTATGATGAAGAACGTCGTATGCCTACCTATACTTTTTTACAAGGAAGCATAGGAAAGAGTTATGCCTTTGAAACTGCACAGCGTTATGGGGTGCCTATAGCCATTGTTAACAAAGCTAAAGAGGTGTATGGGGAAGACAAAGATAACCTCAATGAACTTATAGAGAAATCTACCACACTTGAACGTGAAATGCGTATGAAAATAGCCAAAGTAGATGAGGAGTTAAAGTCTGTAGAGCATCTCAAAGAGAGACTTCAAGATGAAGAGTTTGACCTACAAGAGAGCCACAGAAAAGCCATGGCAACACTGGAAAACCGTTACAATGCTGCCACTAAAAAAGCTAGAGAAGCACTGAAAGCAAAAGAGTCAACAGAAGGAAGAAGACTACTTAATGTTGCTCATCATCATAAAGAGTTTAAGCAAAAAGAGGTGAAGCTAGCAACAGAAGTGCCACTTAAAGAGGGTGATAAAGTAAAATACCGTTCTCATAAAGGCGAGTTACTATCTTTACGTGGAAAAGATGCAACTATTATTGTCGATGGACTTAAAATGAGAGTACCTCTTTCTCAGCTTAAAAGAAGAGGAGACACACTTCAAATCAAAGTGAAGCCAAAACCTAAACAAGTCAAAGTAAATGTAGAAAAATCTACTGCAAGTGTTTCAGTAAAACTTCTAGGAATGTATGCGGATGAAGCCATAGATACTGTAGATAAATTTCTCTCAGATGCACTGGTAAATAATTTGAATGAAGTACAAATCATCCATGGAACAGGTGGAGGGGTTTTGTCAAAATTAGTAGGAGAGTATCTTAAGTCTCACCCTAAAATAGAGAAGTTTTACAGGATGCCTGGTAACTTAGGTATTACAGTTGTAGAGTTGTAGCTAAATTTTAATTCAAAAAGGTATAATATATACTTATTAATTTAATGTAGGAGTGTCAGTGAATATTGCAGATATAAAAAAAGAGTTGAGTGGTGATGAAAAAATACTCGAGAGTGCTTTTAAATTAGAGACATTTTATAAAAAACATAAATTTAAGATTTGGGCTATAGTAGTGGCTCTTATCCTTTTCCTTGTAGGCAGCGCAGTAATGGATTCTGTAAATCAATCTAAGCTTGAAGCGGCAAATAGGGCTTTCTTAACACTTCAAACTAAATCAGATGATGCGGAAGCTCTATCAATACTAAAAGAGAAAAGTCCATCTCTTTTTGAACTTTTTACTTATTCACAATCTGTCAAAAATCAAGATTTAAAGATGTTGAATAGTTTGACAAGCAGTAGTAATCCAGTAATCTCAGACGCAAGTAAGTATGTGATAGCAACACTTGGAGAGAAGCCTGTAGACTCTAAACTTTATGCGGAGATGGTAATACTTGAAGAAGCTTATCTTCATATCAAAGCAGGTAACCTAAAAGAGGCTAGATTAAAACTGGAACTTGTTGATGAGCGCTCATGGCTTGCAATGTTAGCACAAGTGCTTAAGCACTCTACGATAAAGGTAAAATAATGAGAAAATTATTACTTTCTATGCCATCTTATTTTATAATTGGTTTTATATCATTTGTTCTATCTGGGTGTAGTGGTAAACAATACTTTGAGCCAGAACAAACATATTCAGCATCAGGTATATCATCATCATATGGTAGTAAAATAGTGAACCTTAGTAGAGATGGAGCAACACTTAAAAGCGGTCACTATATTGGTCAGCAAGGCATGAGCAGTATTAACATAGGTGAGGGTTATAGATTTCTTAGCGAGAGTAGTACATATGTATTGGCAGGAAATGCTAAGGGGATATTAAAGGTTATAGATAAAAAAACAGGGGATCCTATACGTGCCGTATCGTTACATGTGCCCATAGTTTCTGCAGCTATTCAAAAAGGGGTAGTTGCTTATATTTTAAATAATAATTCTTTTGGTATATATCAAATTAAAGATAATAGAAAAGTAGTAGAACATAGTTCAGAAAGAACATATGCTATTGATACGCGAGCCGCAAGTCCAATGTTTATAGATAACTTAGCGGTAGTGCCGATGCTTGATGGAAAACTTATTATTTTAGATATACACGATACACAAACTACAAAAGTAGTATACCTTAGTAGAGATAAATCTTTTAATAATGTAGTTCATCTTTCTCGTTCAGGCAATACAATGGTAGCTGCTACCCCAACAAAGATAATTGTTTTGGGTAGTGAGGGTCAAAAAGAGTATCGCGCAAATATTTCTGAGATTGCTGTTGCAAATGGAACTATTTATCTATTTAGTAAAGAGGGTGAAATTGTTAGGCTTGATATGGTGCTTAATCCACTTGCAAAACAGAAATTTAAATATGCACACTTTGCTGCTTCTACAGCATTTGGTGGGAAAGTTTTTGCTCTTGATCAGCAAGGCTCGCTCATAGTGCTCTCAAAAGATTTAAACAAACATAAGATATATGATGTAGGTGAAGTAGATACTCCAGTATTTATGACAGGAACTAAACTCTATAAAGATGGCAAGACCATAGAGCTCTCTAAACTAGGTTATGAATAGCAACTTACTTGTTGCTTTTGAAGAGTTTACTATAATTAGGACGGGTAGAGAGCAAAGCTCCCTACTCTACGCTAACACTAGGTTGACTTCAGCAGTCAGCTCAATCGACTAGTCGATTTGAGGGGGTTACTATTTCTGATTTATTAGTTGCTTTTGAAGAGTATTTAAGTGTTACAAAAGCACTTGAGTCTCTTACGGTTTCATCATATATAAGTGACCTTAAACAACTTGAAGAATTTACAAAAAAAACACTCACAAAATTAGAGACTATAGATGTACTAAAGTTTTTAGCTACTTTTAAAAATAAACGAACACTCAACAGAAAGCTATCAGCTATCAATACCTTTTTCCATTTTTGCCACATCCAAAATTTTACTTATGAAAATATCAATATACCTATGGCAAAAATACCCAAAAACCTCCCTAAATATTTAAGTAATGAAGAGATACTGCTTTCTATAAAACATATTGACAGAAGCAAACTCATGGGTTTACGTGACTATGCACTCATACTTTTTTTATATGCAAGTGGTTGTCGTATTTCAGAAGCATTGAGTGCTGAAAGAGGTGATATTGTAGATGGATGGCTTAAGATTCGTTTTGCTAAAGGGGAGAAAGAGCGTATGATTCCTATAGCTCCTGTGGCACTGGAAGCTCTAGAAGAGTATATGAACAAACAAGATTTACAAAGTAGTTTTTTGTGGCTCAACTATAGAGGTGAGCAACTAAGTCGTATCTCCGCCTATAAGATAGTTAAAAAATATTTGGGTGTTTCCCCTCATGTCTTGCGACACTCTTTTGCCTCTTCACTCATCATTGGTGGTGCAGACCTGCGTGTGGTTCAGGAGTTGCTTGGGCATAGTTCTTTGGAGACTACACAAATATACACACATATACAGAAACAAAATCTTGCAGATACAATGCATAGTTTTCATCCTTTACGTTGATTTTGGTATCATATATTTATGAAAAAACAGATAAATATCTTTATTGTATCTCCAACAGATGTTAACCCAGAAAGAAATATTGCTAAAGAGGCTTGTCATCTTTTTGATGATGCTGTGGGTGATGATATTGAGATCAATCCTGTTTTATGGGAATACCACCCTATGTCATATCATAAAAATGCACAAGCCAATATAGATAGTGTGTTAGAAAAATGTGATATATTTATTGTGATTCTTTGGCATAGGCTAGGCTCTATTGTTGATGGTTATGAGGGAGCTATAACTAAAAGTAAAAATGTTACAGGTACACAGTATGAGATAGAGAAGATTTTAGCTAGCAAAAAAGAGTTAGTATATTTTTACTTTAAAACTAAAGAAAAAAACTTTGTTTCTCATGAACTAGAAGAGGCATTAAAACAAAAACAGTTACTAGATACTTTTTTAAAAGACATTAATCTTACTAAAGGCTCTACAAAACATGGATATCAAGAGTTTGAGAGTGGTGATGAGTTTAGAGAGAAGATTGCGAGCCATCTTAAAAGTGCAATTTGGACACTCAGTGGCAAAAGAGTTTCTATGCCCAAAAAACCGAAAGAGAAAAAACCAATCAGTAAATCACAAAGATATTTCTATATGTTTCTATATATTATTGTCGCCACTGTTGCTTTTGTATTTTTTCTATGGTTTTGGTTTATGCCACCTGATATGGAAACAATAGTTAAAAGTAGTGATGAAAATAATGTCGTATTAGCCAAATCAAATAGAGATACTGTATCAAACAATACTACAATGGATTTAAAAAAAGTAATTATACCAAACCAAGAAGCAGATATAGTACCCGATATAGCCAAGCGTATAACTATAAAAATAGACAGTAAAATATTAGCAGGTAAGATAACGACAGAAGCAGATACCCTAAGAGAAACTATACCTAAAGAAGTTAAAGTCTCTCTTGCCCCATTAGTTCCAAAAATAATAAAAGAAAAAAAATATTTTAGTTTTAATGGTAGAAAGATGAAAGAGATTTCACAAAACCCTTACTATTTGCACTATAAAAACAAATATTCTAATGGCTCTAATTTTACCATGACACAATTAAGAAATGTTTCTGTTATTTCTGTGTCAACCAAAAAGCAACTTAATGTAGAAAAAGATAGATATAAAAGATATTTAGAAAAACAATTAAAGACAGCAAGGGATCATTTAGCTAAACTAGAAAGGCTCCATAGTTCAAGTTTGGCAAATCTTTTTTACTCTTACGCAAATGGCGAAGATATGTTTGATGACCTCACAGATACACAGATGCGAGAGAGGCTTGTAGCCTATATAGACCTTCATATGGAAGAGTTGGAGAGTTCTTTAAATCAGCTTGATGAATTAGAAATTTATGAAAGATAGAAGAACCAATCACATGGTACTTATCTCTGTTTTTGGAAGTGGAGAGTTCACTCCCACACACACTTCAAACTACTAGGAAGTTTTATACTTCTGTTTCAGCCATAATTTCTAGTGGGAGTAAACTCTCCACTTCCTTGATGGAGCCACTTATATTTAAGATTTAGTACCAGACCCCAACTTTCCAACTTTTCAAAAAGAGTATCACGTGATAATGAGTACTTTAGATAGAAATATACCCCTCCAAAATCTCCGTAGCCTTTTTAAATAACAGTACCGTAGTATGTTTATCTGCTTCTGCAGCAGCTATAAAAAGCCTCATCTGTCTAACTGTACGCTCTACAAGTGAAGCATGAGGCTCATGATTTGCTAAAAAACTCTCTATTTTTTCTAAAACACCTTCACGATTCAATAAAAGTTGAAACTCAAAACCACTCATAGTTACATAATAGTCATTATGAGTTTTGTCTATCTTGAGAGATGGTTTTGATTTGTTGTAAATCTCTTGTCTGTCTATGGTCATATATCTTTTGTCTTTAGGAAAAAGTATCTGAACTAGAGTAACCATATAGAGTAAGTTTATGCCTGTGTAGTAACTGTAGATATTGTCTAGTTTATGTGTGTAAGTATAATGTTCTATAAGTAGAGGAAGAGACTCCTTTAACTCCTCTTGGTTTTGTCCGTTAAGCATGTCACGCTTATGGTTGGAGATAGCAGAGGTGCGTAAATTTATATTTTCTATGACATTTTCATGTATTAGTTTACTCAGTATGTGTTTGGCAGTGCCATAGTTTTCTAAGCTTCCTAAAGTATGGGCTTCAAGTTTGAGTACACGTGTTTGGCAACGGTAATTGTAAAGTAATTTTGGCAAAATAAACTCAACTATAATATGGTAAAGACCTTTGTTGTAAGCATGTTCAAGTAGAACAGCGATAAACTCTTGATTTTCTATCTTTTGGTCGAGATGCCCAATACTTGTAAGTTCATCTATCTTGTCTTCAATCTCTTCTTGTTTTTTAAGATTTTTAAACTCATCTAAAAGCATTTTTTGTTTAGTGGTTATGGGGTACTCTATGGGTATAAGTTCATGTATATCTAAACTATTTTCAGACGCAATAGACTCTTTAATCTGCTTAACCGTTTGTTTTATATTTAGCTTTTGGAGCGTAGTAGGTAAATCCCAAATCTCTTCTGTAAACCCAAACCTATTTTCAATAGCTATACGAAATTGACGGTCTTGTATCTCTCCAGACCTATTTAGCCAAGAGCTTAGTCTTTGGATGTAGTATTTATCAGTAGGAAAATGGATAAAAGCTAAAAACTCTTTTTTGTAACTGATAATATCTGCATCTATCATACTGCTCACCAAGATTTTTAAAAACTCTGTATGTTTTAGACTGCCTACCGCATCAATCATCACTTCTCCCTCAATATTTTTTACATTGTATCACACTTTATAGCCAAATTTTAGTCGTAATAGTCAAAATCTGGAGTGCCATAATTTTTATATATCCAAGAAAAGGAGTATGAAAATGGAAGATACTACAAGCACTATTGATAACCTGTTAAAAGATTTTGATATAAAGAGAGCATCAGATAAACAGAAGCTACAGCAGAACATCCAAAACACTATTAAGTTTAATAGAAAATTAATATGGAGTAGCAGTAAACTCTTTTTATCTATCGTAACAACTCCAGAAGAGTTATTGGAGATATATAGGTTACGTAGTGATATATATACTAAATTGCATTATGACAATGAGTTTCCTAATCTCATCAAAGGGTTAAGTTTTGATAGTTACGATGAGCACTCTGCTATTTTATATACAAAAATTAACGGAAAGATTACAGGAACTTGTAGAGTAATCTTTGACTCTTGTGAAAAACTGCCCATAGATAAGAATTACTCATTAGACTATTTACGAACCCAAAAACAAAGATTAGCAGAAGTTTCCCGTCTTATTATAGACCATAATACAGATGGATTAAGTCAAGAGTTTAAGCTTTTGACTAGAGGTGTGTATTTGATTATTTCAAACAATACTATAGATAATTCTGTCTCTGTCATAAAAGATGACCACTTTAATCTCTACAACAAATTTGGAGGGTTTGCCATAGAAGAGCATCTGCATACCTATGGAAACTTAGAAAATCCATTTATTATTACTTCATGGGATACGTCAAAAATCTCTAACTTTTTCAAAAGAGCTTTTTTAAATGAAAAAGTTGCCTGGTGATGATTTCATCATAATCTTTCGAAACCTTATAGATATATAAGTCTATATCCAAAAGATGGAGTGGTTTCAATAAGTTTATACTCCAGTTTCGAATGCAATCTATAAATAATAGTTCTTAGTGCACTTCCTGAAATACGGTTACCTTTCCATATATGATTTTCACATATACTAAAAGGGACAATGTCTCCTTGGGCATCTATAAGTACCTCCAAAAGAGATTTCTCTTTTGGACTTAACTTGATAGGCCGTCCTTTAAAAAATAGATTTCTGTTTTTTATATCATAATAGTAGTCACAACCAAGTTTTTGTAAATTGGTTATTATTGTATGTTTGTGAGACATTTTATATATACTAAGTAGTATGGTTGATTTTAAATCCTCTCTTTTAAAAGGTTTAGATAAATAAGCAATGGGATTTGTCTCTATAGCTTTTTGTATGGTGCTTTCATCTGAATTTCCTGTAAGGTAAATAATGGAAATACCCCCATCTATCTTTTTAATAGTTTTGGCTACTTCTATACCACTTTTACTATGGTTTAAATGTATATCTAAGAGTATAAGATTTGGGTGTTTATTTTTTGCAATATAAATAGCACTCTCATAGTTGGTCGCCATGCCAACTACATTAAAGCCCATTTGTATAAGTGCTCTTTCTATCTCTATAGCAGGTATAGCCTCATCTTCTACTATTAAAATATCTATACTATTCATTATCTCTCCAAACTATATCTATCTCTACACCACTATCTGTATAGATAGTCAACTCTCCACATAGCTGAGTGTTAACCAAAGTTTCTATAATAACAAGCCCCAATGTCTTTGTAGTCATATTTTTATTGTACCCTATGCCATTATCTTTAATGGTTAAATGGTAAGAGTGGTGGTTTTTATTAAAATCAATGGACACTTCTCCCCCCTGTCTATCTATAAATGCATGTTGAAATACATTTGTAATTGCTTCATTTAAAATAAATCCACAATAAACTGCATAGTCTGATTTTATATCTATGTCAGTGTTTATATTAATCTCAATATCATCTCTTTGGAAACTTGTTTGTATGTTATCTGCCAGTAAAGAAAAATACTCATAAGCATTTACAAACTCTATATTGTGTTTAGTATGAAGTAGAGAATAGAGATGATTTATAGCCATAACCCTATTTTCTAAATTTAGTAAAAGTTTTC
>JAUXGC010000148.1 GCA_030622375.1 Sulfurovum sp. | reverse complement strand
GGACATTGGGTTTGGATCCTTGACAGGGGAAAAACACAATATGATGAGAATGGAAAAGCTGTTCGTATGATCGGTACCCATGTAGATATTACAGAAGAGAAAGAGAAACAAAAACAAACAGATGTCACCGCTGCATCAATGAATGGATTAACCCACCTTATTAACATTACCAGTCAAGAAGTAAAAGAACGGACGGAAACACTTAAAGAAAGCAATAAGTTAAATCAACAACTGAAAGAACGCATGGAGATGGCTCTTAAAGGAAGTAAAACATCTGTTCTGGATTGGGATTTAACTGATGACAGCTTTTATATCTCTCCCAGCTGGAAAGAGATGCTTGGATATACTGATGAGGAACTACCAAATAGTCTCCATACATGGAAAGACAGAGTACATCGTAAAGATATGAAAACTGTTTTATCTTTACTTAAAAAGAATAAAGAAAAGAAAAGTAAATATTTTGAAAACAGTCAGCGCCTCAAACATAAAGATGGACATTGGGTTTGGATCTTGGGTAGGGCACAGATACTGTATGATGAAAGTGGAACAGCAGTTCGTATGATCGGTACCCATACCGATATAACGGAAGAAAAAGAGTTGCAACTCAAATACTCACACCAGGCACAGATCATTGAACAGATCCATGACTCTGTAATATCGACTGACCTTGAGGGTTATATTGACAGTTGGAATACAGGTTCAGAGTTACTGCTTGGATATAAAGTTGATGAAATGTTAGGAAAACATATTACTGCACTCTATTTAGAAGAAGATTACGAATCACTCCAAAAAAATATTGACAAACTTATGCAAAGAGGTGAGCATAAGGCAGAGATACGTTTAGTCAAAAAATCAAAAGAAGTCATATTTGCAGAGCTTTCACTTTCTTTACTAAAAGATGAGAAAGGAGAACCTATAGGTATGGTAGGCTATGTCCAAGATATCACTGAACGTAAAAAAGCTAAAGATGAATTGCATAAACAAAAAAATATTTTACGCTATCAGGCCCATCATGATGTATTGACAGAACTTCCAAACCGAGTATTGTTTACTGATCGACTAGAACAGGGTATCCAAAAAGCAAAACGTCATAAAGAAGGGTTGGCACTATTCTTTATTGACCTGGACAAGTTTAAACATATTAATGATTCTCTAGGTCATGGAGTGGGTGACAGTGTTTTAATAACAATAGCAAAACGCCTTGAAGGTATTATTCGCAAGGAAGATACTTTAGCACGCTTAAGTGGTGATGAGTTTACTATTATTATGGAAGAATTAACACAGCCGGAAGATGCATCAGTCTTAGCAGAAAAAATCCTTAAAACTTTAGCTGAGTCTATACAAATCGATCATCATATGCTTTATGTGACAGGGAGTATTGGTATTAGTCTTTATCCAAAAGATGCAACTGATACTGAGGAACTACTTAAGTATGCGGATACAGCCATGTATAAAGCAAAAGAAGAGGGTCGTAATAATTTCCAGTTCTATTCATCTGAAATGACAAAACTTGCCTTGGAGCACATGGCTATGAAAACCAGTTTGCAGCAGGCTATCGATAATGAGGAATTTGTCATTCATTATCAACCGCAGATAAATGCTTCTACCCATACATTGGTAGGGGTGGAAGCGTTGGTACGATGGAAACACCCGACTATGGGGTTTCTACCACCTGATAAATTTATTCCCCTTGCAGAAGAGACGGGTATGATTATTAAAATTGACAGGTTGGTGATGCATACCGCTATGAAACAGGTTAGCAGATGGTATAAAGAGGGTTTAAGGCCAGGTGTACTTGCGTTAAATCTTTCAATAAAACGGCTAGAAAGTAATGATTTTTTCCAAGAAATTAAAGAAAACATCAACTTATATGGCTTTAAACCGGAATGGTTAGAATTGGAAATTACAGAAAGTCAAATGATGACAAAACCTAGATATGCCATTGCTAAGCTTGGACTAATAAACAATCTTGGTGTAGGAATCTCTATTGATGATTTTGGTACAGGATACTCTTCACTGTCCTTCTTAAAGCGTCTACCGATCAATAGACTCAAAATTGACCGATCATTTATTGAGGATATTCCAGGAGATGAAGAAGATGTTGCTATCGTCAAGGCAATTATCGCACTTGCAGGGAGTCTCAAACTAGATCTTATTGCTGAAGGTGTAGAAACTTCTGAGCAGAGAGACTTTTTGATCGATAATGGTTGCATAAATATACAAGGACACTATTACAGTCATCCTATACCGGCAGCTGAGATAAAAGTAATGCTTTTAAAGAATACTTACTGATTTTAAATTGGCAGAGTATAGAGCTAAAGTGACTAAAGTAGATCTCTAGTCGTCATAATCTTCACCATCACCATAGTCATCTTCTTCTAGGAGATCCGCCGCCGCTTCTACAAGTAGTTTTATTTTTCTCATGGTTTCAATACTGTCGTCAGACTCAGCAAGTGCTCTATCAATGAGTGCATCGATCTTTTCTACGGCTTCATCACTGCTGTATTCCATATAAACACGTTTTAAGATATAGTCATTAACGCTTATGTCATCATTCTTTGCACGACGTTCTAAATTTTCAAAATCAGTATCTTCAAGGTTTATCTCTAGTTTTTTCATTGAATTCTCTCTTATATTTGGATGTGAGATATTAATGTAATTAAGATTAAAAGTAGTAGCTATAATAATTAAAATATGGATGAAATTTATTTTAACAGTACCAATATAATATTTTGATGTTTATTATGATCACTATGATCTATATTGTCACTGGGTTACCTATCCTTTAAAGTCTATTTAGATTTATTTAAAAAAAGTATGTTTATTATAATATTAAAATTGATATCATAAAATTCTAAAGTTAAAACATAGGAATGAAAAATGGAAAGATTAAAATTTATAGGGGTGTTTAGCCTTGCATTGGTATTATTTACTGGATGTGCTGATGATCAACCTTCATTTAATTCAAATAACAAAGGTATAGTATTTGTTGAGGGAAAATCATATAGGGTTCCACTTGAGGCTAACTACAGTACTCAACCATTTAAAAGTTCAAATGACAAAGGTGTATTAAAGGGTCGTCAAGCCGGGTTAGATTGTAGAAAAGGTGATATTTCATGGATATCATCCGATATGCAAATGGCTGCACAAGAGGCAGCAGCAAAAGGAGATATTAATCTCGCATCATCTATTATAATGGCTGCACCAAGAAAGGGTCAAATAGGTTGTGCTCATCCTCTCTCGAAAAAAGAATATGAATATTATAGAGAAAAACAGACAAATAAGTAATATATGAACATTATTATTTAAGAATATCTTATGTTTTAATATAATTTAGATATCATCATGCTGAGTTTGATGTTTTACGTTGTCCTAAACCTTTATATAAAACATCAAACTCAACTTTCTTTTTCCCATTAACTCAAAAAATACTATTTTCCTATAATATTAGATTTTAGCTGCTTGATTGAGGTGAAATTGCGT